>CALPRR020000153.1 GCA_943326025.2 Candidatus Kuenenia stuttgartensis
GGAAGACATACGCGATGTATTAGCAATTGAAGCAACTCAAACATATAAAGGTATTTACCATGTTCTTGGAGGCATAATATCACCGATGGATGGAGTTGGTCCGATGGATTTAAATATTCAACCTCTAATTGACAAAGCAAGAGAAAATAAAATCAAAGAAGTCATCTTTGCTTTAAGTCCAACAATGGAAGGCGATACGACAAATTTCTATCTCTTCAAAAAAATCAAAGAATTTGAAATAGAAGTTACTACTTTGTCTAGAGGAGTATCTGTTGGTTCTGAATTACAATATGCTGACGAATTAACGTTAGGAAGATCCTTAATTAATCGACAACCATTTAACTATTAAATTGAATTTGGACTTCGGACTTCGACTCCGCTCAGTCCACAGACTATTGACTATTGACTATTGACTAAAAAAAATTAACTAAAATTAAAAACATGTTAAAAGAATTCAAACAATTCATAATGCGAGGCAATGTCGTTGATCTTGCCATTGGTGTGATTATCGGTGCTGCATTTAGTGGAATTGTAACTTCATTAATAACAGATGTAATAACACCACTCATTCTATCTCCAGCAATGGAAACTGCAGGTGTAAATGACTTAGCTGATTGGGGAATAGGAAAAGGTAATACCATCAAAATTGGTAAATTTTTCGCTGCAGTAATTAGTTTCTTGTTGACAGCATTCATTTTATTCTTAATTATCAAAGGAATAAACCGATTCACTAAGAAGGAAAAAGACGAAAAAGATGCTGAAGCAAAAACACCTCCTGCTCCTTCAAATGAAGAGAAATTATTGACTGAAATAAGAGATTTATTGAAGAAAGATTGATACTAAAAAATATTTTTTCAAAAAAAAAGTGATTAAAAATAGCAAGCATTCATTTTTTGTCTTATTTTCGATTTTTAAAAATAAAAAAACAACGTTTAAATTATTATTTTCATAGCTAAAAATGGCCAGTATTTTTGTTGCTAAATTAGATTTTGGCGTAACTGAAGAAGAATTAAGAAATCTTTTTGAACAGTACGGAAGAGTAGCTAAAGCTTCAATTGCTTTAGATAAAGAGACAAGAAAACCAAGAGGTTTTGCTTTTGTTGAAATGAATGATGCTGCTGAAGCTGCTGAAGCAATTAAAAATTTGGATGGATCTACAATAAATGGTCGTCAAATTGCAGTTAAAGAAGCTGATCAACGTCCAGACAATAGATCAGGAGCACCAGGTGGAAGACCTGATTTCAATAGAAATGCACCTAGAGGAAATGATCAAAGACCAGGCGGATTTAACCGTAATCAAAATATTCAATCAGAATATAAAAAACCGATTGATGATAAACCTGTAAACTTCACACCTGCTCCTTCTCCAGATTCAATTAAACCAGTTGTCCGTAAAATTGACAAAGACAAAAAACCAAAAGATTGGGATTCTGAAGGTAGAGCAAAAAAACCAAAGATGAATGCCTACAAGAAAAGTGGTAAAAATCCTAAGTTTTTTGATGACGAAGATGATGACGATTGGGATTTACCTTTAAACAAATTTGACGACGAAGAAGATTTCGACGATGATGAAGAATACGAAGATGATGAAGATTAATTAACATCATTTATGACAAATACTCAAATGCCTTTCGAAAGAGAGGCATTTTTTTTGTACATTTGTACCAGTTCTTTGGGGTCGTATTGGATTTGACAGCAATAGCAGTTGTTGAGTATAAGCATGTCGAGCGTTGTGGTGAAGCTCGTAAATATCTTGTCACAAAATATAATTGACAACACGTCATACGCACTTGCTGCTTAATCTATTAGATAGATATAGCTTTATTCCAGCTGAAGTTTAGTAAGCGGAACGAGTACTCTCTTCAAAAACTCCGCCTGATAGGTTTTGGAATACGAGGGTTCATCTAAAACAGGATAGTAACAATTTAGCTTCGACGTTGTTATGAAACTCAAGAAGATAAGCTTGTAATTGGGTGTTCTTGTCCGTTTGCAAGTCGAAAATTAATCACGAACTAAGCATGTAGAAACCTTAAGAATTCGTTGTTTGGACGAGGGTTCGAAACCCTCCGACTCCACTCCACAGGAAAGCACACCAAAATCGGTGTGTTTTCCTTTTTTACCCCCTCCAAAAGTCTTATCAGCATTGAGTATTAGAGAAACGACTCGATTCATTTCGAGGGTTCGAACTGAATTTTTCTCAAATACCATCTTCCGAGGAAAAATCGAACCAATTATACGTTGCTTTGTTGCTGTATCTCTTTGCATGTATAGCTTTTCGATGTTTGAAAGTAGTTCAATACTACTATCAATTTTGGATTCAATATTTAGTAAAGTGTTACTTAATTTATTCAATTCTCTTGTTGAATTTGTGATAGTTGTTTCAATTTCGATTTTAATTTCTTTGTACTCTGCTGATGTTATTTCACCATCAAGCATAAGTCCTCTAGCATTTGTGGAACGAATATTTTGCTTTGTAATTTCTTTTTGAATTTTCTCGATTTCTGTTTTGCTTTCTTTATTGTTCTTCTTGATTTTATCTTTGATTATTGCACCTAATAATTGAAGTCGTTTTGCTTTAAATTTGAGCTCACCTAATAAATTAACAAAAGCAACATTTACAATATCTGCTTTTTGTCGTTCTTTGCACCCCTTCGAACAATGATAGTAAGGATAGTAATTTCCCCACCTTCCTTTGGAAGAGGATGCAGTTAGTGTCAAACCGCAAAGAGGACAAATCAAATGTCCACGTAAAGGAAATTCATCACGAAGTAACTTGAAAGTTTTAGGAACTTTTCTTTTTCGGCCTTCAAGAACATCTAGAATGAAATCAATAGGTTAAATGAGGATATTTCAAAATTAAAATATGAACTAGAATCTGTAAAAATTTATAATCAATTCATGAATTATTCTTCGTTTACTAATTTATCTGAATTAAATAAACTCCAATCACTTGCCACCCCCTCTTTATCAAAAGCCAATTTTTACAGATATTATTATGAAGTTTACCTTCTACATCAATTAAGAACTGATTTTAATCTTACAAATCTAAATGATGTAGTTGTTCTAGAACTTTTACAAAATCGAAGAAAAGAAATAGAATCCCGCCAATTCGATCAATTCAAGGAATCCGAAGTAATTAATAGTGTTATTTCTTTAGATAAGCAATTTATATCAGATAAATATTGCGATTACAAAACAATTTTATCTCAGACTTTTTTAGAAATGCTTAGAAATTTCTACTATCAAGATTTAAGCGATGAATATTATATTAATGTTTATAATAAATTCGTTCTTACATTTTATAATCTGAATGGTGCTGGAAATGAATCAAATGTTACTCAATTGTATGAAATCAAAAATAATACAATTATTCCGATTGACGTGTATGAAAATATTCTTTTAAATATTGAAAATAAAATGGTAAAACATTTCGGAAAACAATGTGTAATTTCTCGAGATTTTACAATTGCTAAAATAAATGGACAATACGAAGTCAAATGCTCGATTGGACGAGCGGACGATCCACCATGTTGCGGTAATGGCTTAATAAAATTCTCAACCATAGATTTTATCACCTACAATTTGAATTCCTTAATGTGGGGAAATAAAAATGGAGACGGAGATGCAGTATCTTGGAAAGCGTTTTGATTTATTAGAATTAGAAGATCTACAGAAGAAAGAAGACGAAACAAGCTCCAAACTTCGTGACTAGATTAGGCAAATAATTTGGAGGATCGTCTCTTTAATTCAATTTTGTACGTCAATTAGTGCTCACCTTCTGGGTCATCAAGAAATCTCTGATGGAAATTAAGTTCAAAAACACCGTCATCAATTGATAAAAAATAACGAATTAATTCACCCTCGGGTCCGAAGTAATCAACTATGAATTTACCCTCCCCACTAGCATAAATATCGTAGCTATAAAAGTACCACAATGTTGAAATTTTCCGGAATTCAATATTTGCACTGCCAACATATTTCTCAAAGCCAAAAATTGGGTCAAATTTGGAAGATTGAAGAAGATTGAAACGTAGAAATATTTCTTCATTTATTGTCGTTTCTAATTTGATATTATTTTTAATCTTAATAACATGCAATTCTTGCGTCTCACCGGCATAATCACCTTCATTGATTCTAAATGGCTTTTTTGAAATTTCTATATTGGTTTTTCTATTAAACTCCTCTAAATCGATTTTAAACTTTTCATTTTCACGAGTGAGTTTAGAATTATCCTTATCAAGATTTGAAATAGAAGTTTCAAGTTCTGAAATGCCAAGTTTCAATTCTGAAATTTCAGAAGTTAACAACGTAATTGAATCAATCAAACTTTGGTTTTGCATGATTAGATTTTCGCCAGATGTCCGAGATAATTCTAATTGTTCCTGAAATACCTTTTCATTCTTGATAATAACTTGGTTCAAACTATCAATATCAGATTTAAAGGAAGAAATTTGTTCCTTCTTAGTCTGAGAATAAGCAGGTAAAAAGATTAAAAATGAAACAAAAAGAAGGATTATATTTTTCATATTGTAATATAATTTAACTGATAATTTTATTTAGTTTATTTTATCTAGACTATGATGTTCGCAAGTCTAGGTATTCGAAGTTTTTTTAATTAATTCATCAAAAACATCACTAAAAGCCTCTATTGGAGTGCGATGACCATGTTTTCCAATTCTAATTGTTGCACCCATATTTTGCAAAATCTTGAAATTTTCAATCGGAGAAATCAAATCATCCTTCTCTCCTAACAATGCCCAAACTATAGATTTTACTCGTCCATCGAGCAATATTTTTGGTTGAAATGGCCGTGAAATTAATGCGGGATTAAGTAAAAGTAAAGTGGTGGAATAATGCGTTCCAATATGGGATGCAAAATAACCTCCTATACTTGAACCAACAATTAAATGAGGTTGAAATTCTAGTACTTTTTCCAAAGTTTGAGAAAAAAGATCTTCATTTGTAGCATAATCCATACTTGGAGCTACAACATCAAATCCTTTTGAGCGCATGAATTCAACTTTTGAAGATTTATTGCTGCTCTCTAACCCATGGATAAAAAATATTTGTTTCATAGCTATCTATTTAATGATTCAAAAAGTGACTAAAATTTATAATTTTCTAAAAATATGAATTTCTACGATTCATTTCAATAAATTATTTAATATCTCCAAATCTTCCAAAAAGGGTTTCGAGAATAGGTCAGTGAACTCCACTATTAACTAATTTTAAAAAGTGTAATTGATTGTTTTATAATCGATTACACTTTTTTATTTTAAAAGTTAGCCCACATTTAGACCCTACTTTTTATTTTTTCAATTTTAACTAAAGAAAACATATGATTTTTTGAAAAGTCGATATCTAATAAAAAAATATCGATTCTCAAATTTTTTAATCACAGAGAAATACAAATCAACGGCGAAATGTTTTTACGACTAACTTTAGGTGAATTTCTGTTTCTAATTTCTCATATCATCAAAACTAAAAAAATATGTTTTACTTTCTAAATTTATTCCTTTATCTTTTTCTATAATTTGTTCTAACTCTATTTTTTGTTCTAATGCTTCAGCAATTTTTTTATCTGAAGGAGCTTCGTTATTTTTTGTTTTAAAGCTGTTTAGAATAATTATACAACCTTTCCGTTTTATAGAAGAACCTGAATTATACCCTTTCTCAGTAGATAAGATAAAATAGAAAAATTTATAACTACTGCCATTATAATAATAAAAATCCTCACTTATTTTAATGCTTTTTTCCAACCTTCGATAAGGTTTTGTAATCATTTCTGTTACATTTTTTCTATCTTCAAAAGGTGTTTTATTAAAGTATTTTTTTGATAAAACCACGCCATAAGCAGGGTATATATCTTCGCATGAGTAATCTATATACTGTATAACTGGCTCTAAATAAGCGCTGTTTTCAGTTGTTTGTTTTTCTTTTAAAACGTCAATTAATTTTAACCCTCTATTTACAATCGTTCCAGGTTCAACAGAATAGTGCATTGGTTCATAGTTTGAATAAAGACTTAACCA
>CALPRR020000154.1 GCA_943326025.2 Candidatus Kuenenia stuttgartensis
AAAAAAAAAGAGTAAGAAATCATCACTTTCGTTTTGTTTCTCACTCTGTTTTGTGATCCCGCTGGGATTCGAACCCAGGACCCATACATTAAAAGTGTATTGCTCTACCAACTGAGCTACGGAATCTAATATTTTATTTTATTTAGTAAATCGCCGTTGCGAATACGGGTGCAAAGATAGGTACATTATTTAAATCTGCAAGTGTTTAAAACATCTTTTTTTGTTTTTTTTAACTTAACAAATATATAACATTGAAAATCAACAATTAATATCTGGTAAACATTTTAAGATATTTCACAAATTCTTAACTAAAAGATAGTGTTTCATTTAAAAAAGTAGGTTTCCCTACTTTTTTAAAGATATTTAATCAGATTTTTGATCTTAATGAAGTCCATCCTCCCCCATTCTCAACTTGACTAAATCCATTCGATTTTAGAATCGCTTTAGCAGATCCACTTCTCATTCCTGAAGCGCAACAAGTAATAACTGGTTTGTCTTTTTTTAATTTATTCATTGTATTGTTCAATGATTGTAAAGGCATATTAATTGAACCTTTAATATGTCCAGAGTTATATTCGGCTGGTGTTCTTACATCAACAATAACAGCTCCATTCTGCATCAATTCTTTAAAATCCACAGATTTAATTCCAAATAAATTACTTAAAAATCCCATATATATATTTATTAATAATTACCATTAACATCTAACCATGAACCACCATTCTCACAATCAATTCCCATACTTTTTAAGTAATGAGTCGCTTGACCACTTCTACCTCCACTAGCACAACATAAAATCAAGGGTTGTGATAATGCTTTTAACTCTTCAATTCTTTCTTGAATTTCATTTAAAGGAATATTCAAAGAGTTTGCAACATGTCCACCAGAATATTCAGATCTTGTTCTTACATCTACTATTGTCATAACGTTTAATTTTTTTGACAAAGTTAAATTCAAAAAAGATTCTGTTTTGTAGCTTAAGTTACACTATAAAAAAACGAGGTAAAGATTTAACTCTACCTCGCTCCTTTTACAATTTAGTTATTATTAGAAAATATTCTTCTGAGCTAAATATTCATCTAATGCTGTTATATCTGCATAGAGCACTTCTCTCGCTTTACTTCCTTGGAATGGACCAATGATATTAAACCCTTCCAATTGATCAACAATACGTCCTGCTCTATTGTAACCTAATTTCAATTTACGTTGTAATAAACTTGCTGAACCTTGTTGGTGCATTACAACAATTCTTGCTGCATCTGCAAACATTGGATCTAATTCGTTAGTATCAAAATCTCCACCAGCTTCTGCACCTTCACCAACATATTCTGGTAATAATAATGCTTCTGGATAAGCTCTTTGATTTCCAATGAATTCACAAATAGCTTCAACTTCAGGTGTATCTACAAATCCACACTGAATACGAACCAATTCAGAACCACTCATAATCAACATATCTCCACGACCAATCAATTGATCTGCACCTGAACCATCCAAGATTGTTCTAGAATCGATTTTAGACAATACTCTAAACGCAATACGTGCTGGGAAATTGGCTTTAATCATACCTGTAATTACGTTTACAGAAGGTCTTTGAGTAGCGACAATTAAATGAATACCAACAGCACGAGCCAACTGCGCAATACGAGCAATCGGATGTTCGATTTCTTTTCCTGCTGTCATAATTAAATCTGCAAACTCATCAATCAACACCACAATGTATGGCATGTATCTATGCCCCTTTTCTGGATTTAATTTACGAGCGATAAACTTCGTATTGTATTCTTTAATCGTTCTAACTTGAGCTTGTTTCAATAATTCGTAACGATCATCCATTTCGATACACAATGAATTCATCGTGTTAACTACCTTTGAAGTATCTGTTATAATTGCATCTCCTTCACCTGGAAGTTTTGCTAAGAAATGTCTTTCAATTCGATTAAATAAAGTCAATTCCACTTTCTTCGGATCGACCAATACAAACTTAACCTGCGCTGGATGTTTCTTATATAGAATAGAAACCAATATTGCATTCAAACCTACCGATTTACCTTGACCTGTTGCTCCTGCAACTAATAAGTGAGGCATTTTCGTTAAGTCGAACATGTATGTTTCGTTCGTAATCGTTTTACCAATTACAACTGGCAATTCATAGTCACAATTTTGGAATTTTTCTGAAGCAATCAACGAACGCATTGGTACCATTTCTGGATTACTATTTGGCACTTCAATACCAATTGTTCCTTTACCTGGAATTGGTGCAATAATTCGAATTCCTAGTGCACTTAAACTTAAGGCTATATCATCTTCTAAGTTTTTAATTTTAGAAATACGAACTCCTGGCGCTGGAACTATTTCATAAAGTGTAACAGTTGGACCAACCGTAGCTTTAATTTTAGCAATGTCTATTTTATAATGAGAAAGTGTTTCAACGATCTTATTTTTATTGTCTTCAAGTTCTTGTTTATTGATATTGATACCAACTTTACCGAAATCTTTTAATAAATCAATCGGAGGTAATACATAACTTGCTAAATCTAATGTTGGATCGTAATCACCGTATTCAGTTCTTAAATCATCTAATTCATCTGTTGATAATTCAGCTTCAACTGGTGCTACAGAAATAGAGAAATCTTCTGAATCCGCAATAGAATCTTCTAGAAGAGGTTCTGACAAAGCATTTTCAGGAACATTAATTTCAAAATCACTTTCAAAAGGAACTTCCTTTTTAACTTCAACTTGTTTGATCGTAATTTCTAATTCTGAATCACTTAAATCGTCTTCATCGTCATCTTCTTCTATATCATCATCGTCATCATCGAAGAAAATTTGAGCTTTCGATTCTTTTTTGATTTCATTGTCTTTAATTGTATTCACGACATTAAAATCAGTAGGATTTACTGTGTGAGAAGTTCTGATAACGTTATCTTCAGATGCTAATTGAACATCGTTTTTACCAAATAATCGATTAAAATATTCTGTAAAGTTCGGATTAAAAAGAATTACAATTATTAAGTATAGTAAGGCTAAAAAGAAAACAAATGCTCCAAAACCACCAACATTTAAACTCAACCAATTATTGATATGATAACCAAAAGAACCACCTAAATAATTAACTTGATTTGCGAAAAAACCTAAAAACAAAGATGCCCAAATCATAAAAAATACAGAGATAGAATACGATCTTCTAATTGGTAATAAAACGATATTAAAAACAATTTTAACACCTGAAATAAAGATTAAAAATGGAATTCCAAATGATGAAATACCAAACCATCTGTAAATTAACAAATGAGAAGTCCAAGCACCAAATTTTCCTAACCAGTTAGAAACAGGCTCTTCACTACCATCAAATAAAAATTCAAATAATCCTTTCTCTAAAACTCTGTCTTGATCTACTTTCCATGTGAAAAGATAAGATAAACATGCTAAAAACATGTAAAATGAAATTAATACTAAACTTACACCTAGAGAAGTTCTTATTTTTTTCTTATCAAATCTATCAGACAGTTTACTAACAGGGTTTTTAATTGAAATAGATTTTTTAGATTTCTTATCTACCTTCTTTTCAACTATTTCCTCTTCACTATCTTCTTTTCTTATATATTCGTTTTCTTGTGCCATATTATGGAATATCTTACGAAGATAACGAAGATACTCAGTCACCTTTTTACTTAATTGATTATCTATAAACAGTGAAGTGTTGATTTTGTATTAAATCAGATTGAACAATGAAAGTCATATAAAATCTGAATCATTTTTAAATTGATTTGATGAATTTGCTATATTAAATCTTATTTTTGTACTATGCGTATTGATATACTTACAGTTCTTCCAGAATTATTAGAAAGTCCATTTGCAGCTTCTATCATGAAGCGTGCTCAAGATAAAGGATTGGTTGAAATTTACACTCATAACATCCGTGATTACTCGACAAATAAACACCGAAATGTAGATGACTACCAATATGGTGGAGGTGCAGGAATGGTGATGTCGATTGAACCAATTGCAGCAGCGATTGAAAAGTTGAAAAGTGAAAGAACTTATGATGAAATCATCTATATGTCGCCTGATGGTGAATTATTAGAACAACCTTTATGTAATACCTTATCACTTAAAGGGAATTTAATGATTCTTTGCGGTCATTATAAAGGTGTAGACGAGCGAATTCGCGAACATTATATCACAAAAGAAATTTCAATCGGATCCTATGTTTTATCAGGTGGTGAATTAGCAGCTGCAATCGTTGTAGATAGTGTTGTCCGATTGATTCCAGGTGTTTTAAACGATGAAACTTCTGCATTAACAGATTGTTTTCAAGATGGTTTATTATCTCCTCCGGTTTATACGCGCCCTCCTGAATTTAACGGATGGAAAGTTCCTGAAATTTTATTATCCGGCGATTCAGCAAAAATTGATCAATGGAGAGAAGATCAAGCAATTGAACGAACAAAATTAAAACGACCAGATTTACTAAAATAGTAAAATATAAAATGAATACTTTAGAAAAATCAATTGAAACATTAAAAGCTGGCGGTGTCATCCTTTACCCTACCGACACTATTTGGGGAATTGGTTGTGATGCGACAAACGAAGAAGCTTGTCAAAAAATCAATCAGATTAAAAACAGACCTGCAGAAAAAAGTTTTATCATTCTTGTTGATAGTTTTCAAATGGTTGAAAAATACATTCCAGACTTCCCTTCCGTTTGTTATGATTTAGCTGATTTTGCTGAAAAACCACTTACAATTATCTATCCAGATGCAAAAGGCATTGCTAAATCAATAATTGCTGAAGATGGTTCTGTTGGAATCAGAATCACAAAAGATGTAAATTGTTTAAAGCTAATTAAATCAATCAAAAAACCAATTGTAAGTACATCCGCTAACATTTCAGGTCAGTCTTTCCCAAAAAATTTCTCTGAAATCAATTCAAGCATCAAACAAAATGTAGATGCAATACTAGAAGAACGATTAATTGAAAATATGACATCTCCATCCCAGATTATTAAAATTGGAATTGATGGTTCTGTAAAAATTATTAGAAGTTAATTTCATTTTTATTCTGCTTAACATTCTTTAACACCCTAGAAGTAACAAGTGATATTTCACTTTCGTTATATTCGCATTATGAATTAAAAAAAACACATTCAACATGAAAAGCAATCTTAAAAACATCAGTTTAGGACTACTAGGTGGAATGTTACCACTTGGTGCTTACTTAATTTTACACTCTTCAAATCCAATTGATAATACAGATAAAGTATTCGATGGAAAAAATTCAATTGGTCAATTTACAAGTCTAGATGGTTTACCACTAAATTCAGAAAGTTTTGTTGAAGCTTCTGAAAACTCATTAAACTCAGTAGTTCACGTTACAACTAAAGTAGTTACAACAAATTTTCAAAGAGATTTGTTTTCCGAATTTTTCTACGGTCCAGGTGCTGGAGGGAGAGAATTCAAACAATTTGGTTCGGGATCTGGTTCAGGAGTAATAATATCTTCACAAGGATACATTGTTACAAATAATCACGTAATTGATAATGCGAGTGAAATTGAAGTAATATTAAATGACAATTCTAAATATACAGCCAAAATTGTTGGAACAGATCCTTCAACAGATATCGCTGTTTTAAAAATAGAAGGTTCTAATTTCAAAGCAATCCCAATGGGAAATAGTGATGAAGTAAGAGTTGGACAATGGGTTCTTGCTGTTGGAAACCCTTTCAATTTAACATCTACTGTAACGGCTGGTATTGTTTCAGCAAAAGCTAGAAATATTAATTTATTATCTGATCGAACAAATTCTAGCGTTGTTCCTATCGAATCATTTATCCAAACAGATGCCGCTGTAAACCCTGGCAATAGTGGTGGCGCATTAGTAAATACACGAGGAGAGCTAATTGGAATTAATACTGCTATCGCTTCTCAAACAGGAAGTTATTCTGGATATTCATTCGCAATACCTGTAAATTTAGCCCAAAAAGTAATCAGTGATATTATTGACTA
>CALPRR020000155.1 GCA_943326025.2 Candidatus Kuenenia stuttgartensis
AATTTCGAATTTTCACCGATGAAACGTTGATTTCAATAACATCTCCATCAGCCCCATATTTATCCATTGTAATCCAATCACCGATTCTAACCATATCATTTGAAGACAATTGCAAACTACTAATGAAACCAAGAATTGTATCTTTAAAAACCAATGCAACAATGGCTGTCATAGCACCCAATGAAGTCACAAAAAACATTGGCGTTTGATCAGTTAAAACAGACAACATCATAATAATAAAAATACTAGTAGACGTTATCTTGGCAATTTGAAAGTAAGATTGAATTGGTTTATCCTGATAACGAATATTTTCTTGAACTATATCTCTAAAAGCACTAAGACATCGATTCACAGAAATCATTATCACAAACACTATTAGTAGATGTGCGAAACGTAAACAGTAGGAATTTATCAAAGGATATTGATAGAAAACAATAGATAAAAAATATTCCATCAACAACAAAGGAACAAGATTCGCTAAAGATCTAAAGACTTTATATTTAGCAAAATAATCATCCCAAGTAATTGTTGTTTTATCAACAAAAGCGACCACTAATTTGGCTATAACAAATCTAGAAATCAACCATAGTAAGTAGACCGTAACTATTAAACAAACAAATAATCCAATGGCCCAAAAAGGTGAATGATTTTCGTATTTAATTTCATCAAATATTCTTCCATTTTCATTTTGAATAAAATATAAACTTCTAATCCAATTGATGATTGATTCTTTCATTTTGTTAATTTTAAACAAAAATACAATTTTGAAGAAACAAACAATCTATTTATTTGGTTGGATTACATTAGTTGTATTTCCTATTCCCACATTCTTGATTCTAGGTTATTTCGAAAACAAATCATTTAATGAATTAATTGAATTAAATTCCATTTTGGAGCTGAAAAGTATAATTGGGATTTTATTCGGTGTAATTTATGCGTTAATCGCTTTAAAATTGCTACAATCATCTGTTTTTGAAGCACTCCCAGATCGAATTGAAAAAAGTATAAAAGCACTAAATTTAAACATGTTAGATATGGTTTTTCTATCCTTATGTGCTGGAATTGGAGAAGAATTACTGTTTCGAGTAGGGGTTCAATATTATCTAGGACCTTGGTTAACGGCATTTATTTTTGTAGCAATTCATGGTTATTTCAATCCATTTAATTGGCGAAAATCTCTTTATGGAGTAATCGTGTTTCCATTTATCTTATTGATTTCATTTGCCTATGAGAATTATGGGTTATGGTTTTGTATCGCTGCACATTTCTCATATGATCTTGTTCTATTTTTAGCAATTGGATTTGAAGAAGAAGAATAATTAAAAAAAATAAATTTATAAACTAGATTTATATTAAAGTTGGCATTAGTTTTGGTTAGCTAAATAAAATAAAATTAGAAAACTATGAAAACATTTAAATTAGGATTAATTGCATTAGGACTTATAACAAGTTCATTTTCTTATTCACAAGAACAACAAAAGAAAACTCCTGAACAAAGAGCTGCGTTAAAAACAGAAAGATTAGCTAAAGAATTATTATTATCACCAGAGCAAAAAGAAAAAGTATTAACCCTTTATACTGGAATTGCTCAAAAAAATGATTCAGCTAGAAAAAGCACTTCACTTTCAAAAGATCAAAAAGAAGTAGCTATCAAATCTAACAATCAAACTAAAGTTGAACAAATGAAGTTAGTTTTGAATGAACAACAATACACAAAATTTCAAGCTATTGAAGCTAAAAAAGCTGAAAAACAAGAAGCAAGAAAAGAAGCAAAACAAAATGTGAAAAATAAAAAAAACAAAGCTAAAGTTAAAACTGAAAGCATAATAGAAGAAGTTGAAGAAGAACTTTAATCTAAAAAATTGTATAAAAAGAAAGGCGATCAATATGATCGCCTTTCTTTTTATAAACTATTTCTAAATTAATTGTGGGCTGCAGTTTCTGTAGAACCTACTTCTACTCTACCCGGATAAACTTTTAAAGCTTCACCTAAACAAATTACAGCTTTACGTAATGAATCTTGATTTAATACATAAGCAATACGAGCTTCTTGAGTTCCTGCATCTTTAGAAGAGTAAAAACCATTAGCTGGAGCCATCATAACAGTTTGACCTTCAAATTCAAATTCTTCTAATAACCATTGACAGAATTTCTCTGCATTATCAACTGGGAATTTAGCAACACAATAGAAAGCTCCACTTGGTTTTGGACAAAATACTCCAGGGATACTATTTAATCCATCCACCATAATATTTCTTCTTTCAACGTATTCAGCAACAACATTATCGAAATAAGATTGTGGCGTGTTTAATGCAGCTTCAGAAGCAATTTGATCAATCGTTGGTGGAGATAAACGTGCTTGACCGAATTTCAATGCTGCAGCCATTACCTCTTTGTTTTTTGTAATTAAAGCTCCGATTCTTGCTCCACACATAGAATAACGTTTAGAAACAGAATCAATCATAATTACATTATCTTCAATTCCTTCTAAATTCATTACTGAAAATGGAACTGCTCCATCATAACAAAACTCACGATATACCTCATCAGCAAATAAGAATAAATCGTGTTTTTTAACGATATCTCTCAATTGCTCCAATTCACTTTTTGAATATAAATAACCTGTAGGATTACCTGGATTACAAATAACAATTGCTTTTGTTTTAGAAGTTATTTTTTTCTCAATTTCTTCAACAGGAGGTAAAGCAAAACCTGTTTCAATATATGAAGTTACTGGAACAACATTTACTCCTGCTGTTACTGCAAAACCATTATAATTAGCATAAAATGGTTCAGGGATAATAATTTCATCACCTAAATCACAAGTTGTCATGAAACCAAAAATTAATGCTTCAGAACCACCTGTAGTAATTAAGATATCTTCTGCATTCACATTAATACCAGTTTTTTGGTAATAAGCCGCTAAATTTGTTCTATACGATTCAAAACCTGCAGAGTGACTATATTCAATCACCTTACGATCCATATTTTTAATAGCATTCAATGCTACTTCAGGCGTTTCAATATCAGGTTGACCAATATTTAAATGGTAAACAATTTTACCTTGTTTTTTAGCTGTTTCCGCATAAGGCACCAATTTACGAATTGGTGAAGCAGGCATATCATTCGCTTTTGTAGAAATTTTTGGCATATTTTCTTAATTTTACAGCAAATTTAAAGAGAAAGTTGCAATTCTCTCAATGTATTTTAAGTTCTTTTTAAAAATTATCATGAAATTTCAATTTTTAACAATTTTAATCTGCTTTTCCTTCATAATTGGTTGTAATTATTCATCAAAAAAAGAAACTGATATAATATCAATCAATCAGAAAAAATCAAATTTTCCTAAACCAATAATAAAAAATATATCAAAAAAGAAATTGAAAGAATTTAATTTGGTTGATATTCAAGAAATAAATAAATCTATAAAAGTTGAGTTAAAATATGCCACAACGGATAATTTCATGAAAATTAAACTATACGAAAAATTAAAAAAAGCATATTTACAAAAAGATGTGGCAAGACGCCTTTCAAAATGTCAAGATTATTTAACATCGATCGATCCAAAATTATATTTATTGATTTATGATGCTGTGAGACCATTAAGTACACAACAGAAAATGTGGGATGCTTTAGACACGATTCCATTTCACGAACGAACAAAATTTGTTTCCAATCCTGAAAATGGAAGTGTTCACAATTATGGCGCTGCAGTTGATTTAACAATTTGTAATTCAAAAGGGGAAGCTTTAGATATGGGAGCTGGCTATGATGATATTCGAAAAATTGCCTATCCAAGTTTAGAAGATCAATTTTTAGCTTCAGGTGAACTTACTATTGAACAAATAGAAAATAGAAAATTACTTCGAAAAGTTATGAAATCTCAAGGTTTTATCAATATACCTTCTGAATGGTGGCATTTTAATGCTTGTACTAGATCTATTGCAAAAACAAAATATAATCAACTATTAGAAGAATAACAGTTAAAATAATTTAAATTTTAGTTACATAATTTACTGAAATGAAAATTATTCTATTTTTGTTATAATGAAACTATATCTCAAACTTATATTCCTTTTAATTGGATTTCAATCTATTAGTTTGAGTCAAAATATGTCAATAGATACTTTTATTCGGAGAAAAACATTCGAAACTTCTTTCACTTCAACAAAACCTAAAATAGACGGTGATCTTTCAGAAGAAGTTTGGTTAAAAGCAAGATCATACTCAGATTTTCGTCAAAATTATCCAAATTATGATGTGCCGGCAAGTCAACTAACTGAAGTTAGAGTAATCTATGACAACACATCGATTTACATTGCAGCTAAAATGTTTGATACGCATCCTGACAGTATCGCTCGACAATTGGGTTCCAGAGATAATGATTTATATGCTGATCAATTTCGTTTGGTAATTGATACATACAACAAACAACAAGATGCTTTTGATTTTACAGTTTACGCTTCTGGTGTTCAGGTAGATAGTCGTTTTTCAGATGGAAATTATAATGCTGTATGGGAAAGTAAAGTAAAAATAGTTGAAGATGGTTGGACAGCAGAAATAAGAATCCCCTACTCTGCGATTCGTTTTCCAGTTACATATGAACATTTATGGGGAATTCAATTTACACGAAAAATTGCTCGAAATGGGGAATTTCTTCAATGGGCATTAACTCCTAGGGGTGTAAATAACCCAATAAAATATTGGGGGGAATTCACAGGTCTTAAAGATATCAAGGCCCCTATTCGTTTATCTTTAACACCATTCGTAACAGGAGTAACAAGCCATTATCCTTATAATACTCCTGGACAAAGTGATTTCTCACAACGTTTAGCTGGTGGATTGGATTTAAAATATGGTTTAAATGATTCATATACATTAGATGTAAGTCTACTTCCCGATTTCACTCAAGTTCAAAGTGACAATTTGGTGAAAAATTTAGGAGCATTTAAACAACAATACGATGAACAACGACCATTTTTTCAAGAAAATACAGATTTATTCAACAAAGGTGGATTATTTTATTCTCGAAGAATAGGAGGATTACCATCAAGACATAATGATGTTGAAAATAATTTAAAAACTGGTGAAACAATTATTTCAAATCCCAATTCAACAAAACTGTTAAATATTGCAAAAGTTTCTGGTAGATCGAGTAAAGGTCTAGGAATTGGTGTATTGAATGCTGTTTTAGATAATACTTATGCTACAATTCAAGATTCTTTGGGAAATACAAGAAAAGAATTAGTAGAACCATTCTCTAATTACAATATAACTGTTTTAGATAAACAATTAAAAAATAGTTCAAACATTTATCTTATTAATACCAATGTTTATAGAGCACAAAAATATGAGTTAGCAAATACAACTGGAATTGGTGGACAAATTAATAATAATAAAAACAACTATTATATTGCTGGAAACGGTGTGATGACAAATGTATTTGATATGGATTCAATACAAAATAGATACAAAGATAAATATGGATTTCAATATTTCTTAGCTGGTGGAAAAAGTAGTGGGAAATTTACATTCAATATTAGTTCTTCAGGAATTAGCCCAACATTTAATAACAATAATTTAGGAATAACTCAAGAAGTAAATTTCATAAGTAATTCAATAAATGCAAATTACAATCAATTTGTACCGTTCAAAAATTTTGTCAATGGCGGGTTTGGTGGTGGAATCAATCATATTATTAACTACAGCACACATTCATTTAATCAAATTCGCTTTTTAATAAACGGTTTTTTGACATTTAATAATTTTTCATCGATAAATTTAGATGGAGCAGCTTCACCTTGGGGTGAAATTGATTATTATGAACCTCGAGTAGATGGACGCTATTTTCACAGAACAAAAAACTTTTATGTGAATGTAAATTACAATTCTGATTATCGAAAAAAGTTTACTTATAAGGCTTATTTTTGGGGTGGTTCTACAGGTGTAATATCTGAATCAATTGGGTACA
>CALPRR020000156.1 GCA_943326025.2 Candidatus Kuenenia stuttgartensis
AGCAAAATTAATCGCCGCTATCACTTTTGGTGGTTGGGCAAATGATGAGAAAATAGAAAAGTACAAGCAGGAATTAAAAGCGGCTTTAAATGCTGAAGGAATAAAGTATACTGATAAATTTTATTTTTTTGGCTACAATGCTCCTTATGAAGTGTTTAATCGAAAAAATGAAGTGATAGTTGAATTGCAATAAAAGGCATTTATAATAAATCGAAAATCAAAATGAATATAACAATCATAGGTGCATCAGCTGGTTTAGGAATCGAAACAGTAAAAAGAGGTTTAAATAGAAATCATTCGATAACGACACTTTCTCGAACTAAAATTCAACTAGAAGAGAATAATTCTTTAAAAATGATACTTGGTGATGCTACCAATAAAGCTGACCTATCAAATGCCATTCAAAATACAGATGCACTTATAATTACTTTGGGTACTGGAAAAAACATGAAAACCACTACCCTGTTTTCAGATTTCGCGAAATTAATTGTCGAAATAAATAAAGAGAACAAAATAGACATCCCCGTTATTTTTGTTACTGGATTTGGAGCAGGAGAAAGTAAAAATTATGTTTCTTGGCTTGTAAAGTTATTTTTAAACTACTTTTTGAAAGACGTTTATGCTGACAAATCTAAAATGGAAGAATTAATCACTAATTCTGATATGAATTGGACAGTTGTGCGACCAGGAAGATTATTAGACAAAGAATTGACAGAAAAATACCGTACTGAAAACAAATTATATAAAGGAATTAATATAGGTGGAATCAATAGATCAGATGTAGCTGACTTTTTAATCAAACAAGCAGAAAATCAAACTGAATTAAAAAAGTATGTGGGTATTTCTGAAAAGTAGAAATATAAAACGTCCAAATACAATGCAAACTATAAATTATTCGTTTATATGGTAAGATAAAACTAAAATCCTAAATAAGTTAGATCACAGCATAAAGAAAATAAATATTAAATACTCATAAAAACGTTCTGTTTTTATATAAATTAATGAATAATTAAAAGATAAAATAGTCTTTTTATATATTCTTAAAATTTGTTTTAAATAAATAAGAGTTTCTTTATAAGATTTATATAGCTACCTTGCTAAGCAAAAGATATTTTCTTAGGCTTTATAAAATCAGCAATTATTATATTTTTAAAAAAATCAAATGAAAAAAACACTATTTACGACGTTTATTACAATTTTTTTTCTTTCAACAACCTACAGTCAAGTATTAAATTTCGATGAGCCATTTGCAACTCAAGCATGGACGGAAGATGGTCATTCTTGGAGTTGGGACAATTCTGGATGGGATAATATAAGAACTTATGGTCCCCATTCTGGATCAGGACATGCCATGTCAGCTCCTGGTTACCATTCAAAATTAAGTTCTAATGGAAATTTAAATATTCAAGGTATTTGGTTAAAAACACAATTTGCTTCAAATTTCACTCATCTTCACTTAAAAGGATATAGTGATTGTGGAGTACTTATATATGATGTAACTCTAAACCCTTCAGATTATGAGTTTAATTATGGATATGTAACACTTAACTGGTCAAATGTGAAAAGCTTTATGGTTGATTATAATTCAACAAGCAACATGAATCCTGTCGATTTATTTTATGATGATATGGATTATACATTCAATAATAGTGTTCTTAATTTCGATGAGCCATTTGCTACAGATGCATGGTCTGAAGATGGTCATTCTTGGAGTTGGGACAATTCAGGATGGGATAATATTAGAACTTATGGTCCACACACTGGATCAGGACATGCTATGTCGGCTCCTGGTTACCATTCAAAATTAAGTTCAAATGGAATTCTAAATATTCAAGGAATTTGGTTAAAAACAGAATTTGCTTCAAATTTTACTCATCTTCATTTGAAAGGATATAACATGAATGATGTTTTAATCTATGATGTCACACTTAATCCTACTGATTATGAGTTTAATTATGCATATGTGACACTTAATTGGTTAAATGTAAAAAGCTTTAAGGTAGATTATAATTCAACAAGCAACATGAGTCCTGTCGATTTATTTTATGATGATATGGATTATACGTACTCAATTGCTGGAAAAGATACTAAATCAGAATGTAATTCATTTACATGGCTTGATGGAAATACATACACCTCAAATAATAACACTGCTACGTTCAATAAAGTTGGAGGTGCTTCAAATGGTTGTGATTCTTTATTAACTCTAGATTTAACGATTCTTAATTCAACAACTGGTACAGATATAAGAACAGAATGCGATTCATTCATTTGGATTGATGGAAATACATATACCTCAAATAATAATATTGCAACATTCAATATCGTTGGTGGCGCCTCAAATGGATGTGATTCTTTATTAACTCTTAATTTAACAATAAATTCTAGTACTAATTCTTCACAAACCCAAACGGCTATAGACAGTTATGTATGGCCAATTAATAGTCAAACTTACACTCAATCTGGAACCTATACTGATACGATCCTTAATGCAAATTATTGTGATAGTATTGTTACGTTAAACTTGACTCTTCAATACACAGGCTTGAATGAGTTAAATAACAAAACAAAAATTAATATAACGCCTAACCCTGCAAATGATTTTATTTCGATAAAAGTTTCTGATAATTTGATAAATGTTTCCTTTACAATTATGGATTTAAGTGGTAGGAATATTATAGATGGAACTATATTTCAAAAAGAAGAAAAAATAAATATAGGAGCATTAGCAAATGGAACATATGTGTTCAAAATCAATAATGAGTTTGAACAAACGTATCGAATAATTAAACAGTAGATTCAAAATCAAATATTAAGTAATTCTTGATAAAAAAAGACAAAAGCGAAGCGAAATACTTCGCTTTTGTCTTTTTTTAGATTATTTATTATTTTCAATCTATAAATTAATAAAATAGGATAATTAAATTTTGAGGTGAATTTTAAATAAATTGCTTGTCTACAATTTATCTATTTAACATTATTGGTTAGAACCTATTATTACTCTCAAGCTTTTTCCTTTATTGAGAGACATTTACTCAATTACTGATTAAAACCAAAATAAGAAAAGTGTTTCCATAATTAACCTATCAATCCACGTTATTTATAGTCTTTACTTTCTATATTGTCTTTTTTATAAATCTCAAAGAGGTTCAGCACTAGTTTGGTGGTTTTATTTATTGTTATTTCTTTGGATCCATTGGATTATAAATTTAGGTCAACTAATCTACCTATTTTTTAAAAAGGCTAATTCATCTTTAAATTGAATTGAACATTTTAACACAATCACTTTTAGGAATAAATAATTAAAAACTAATACATTAAATTTGTTAGCTTTGCGAAAAAATTAAAAATATGAAAAGAAGATTCTTGATGATTACAGCACTATTTTGTGCACAACTTTCAATCGCAGCTAAAATAGAGGTGACAAACACTAATGATTCTGGCTCTGGTTCATTGAGATGGGCAGTTTCCAATGCAAATTGGAAAGACACAATCATATTCTCAAATACAACTGATAATTCTCCTATAACTTTAACTACTGGTTTTGTCCTGTTAAATAAAAGTATTACTATTCAGGGTAATGGATTAGGTACAACTATTTTAGATGGTAATGTTAATTCAAACATTTTTTACAGTGATAATACAGGTTCAAATAATGATACAATCAACATTCAGAAATTAACCATTCAAAACGGTGTTAATACAACTTATGGTGGTGGTGGCTATAATGATGTTGCAGGAGCACAACATACTGGGTTTATTGTTAATTTTTCTGAAGTTGAAGTAAAAAATTGCATTGGTAAATACGGTGGTGGAATCAGAATTGGTATGGGTTCACTAACAAATTGTTATATACACAATAACACAGAGAATCTTGGAGGTGCTGGAGGTATAGACGTAACATGGTATCCAGTTAATATAACAAATACTACCATTTCAAACAATCAAGGTATATTTCATGGCGCTGCATCATTTAATGGACCATCAAATTTGAAAAATTGTTCAATATTTGGAAATACAGGAACAGATGCTCAACAAGGTCGTGGAGGACTTTATTTGTCTGGTGAAATGATTAATTGCACTGTTACAAATAATACTGGAGCTCAAGTTGGTGGTGTAATTCACACTGGAAACGCGAATGTTAAAATGTACAACAATATTATTTATGGAAATAATGGAGGAAATGATTTAGTTACTTTTATTTATTCTATGATGGGAAATGGCCTTGATAATGCAACCTATGACAAAAACATCGTAGGAAGTTGTTCTGTTCTTGGTTCTACAACTGTTAACTGTCCTGTTTGGTTTTCTACATTAAATCCGCATTTTGACGCAACAGGTCCACATCTTAACAACTATGGAATACCGAGTATTTCAGTTGAATGTGGTAGTATCGCGATCGATGCTGCAAATTCACTTTTTGCACCATCTAAAGATCAAAATGGAACTTCCCGCTATTCTTTGCCTGATATTGGAGCAATAGAAAGTGGTAAAATAAATAATACAAGTGTTATTGCACTTGATGTTCAATTAATCAGTGCAGTAAGTGGCGCAACTTATCAATGGTTAGATTGTAACAATAACTATGCAATTATTCAAGGAGCAACAAGTCAATCATTTTCACCAGCTTCAAACGGATCTTATGCTTTAGAAATTACCGAAAATGGAAATAATTGTACAGACACATCAAGTTGTTATACAATAAGTGTAGTTGGTTTACCTGAAAATAAATTAAATAATGAAAAAGAACTAATTAAAATCATAGACTTAATGGGACGTAAAACTGAATATATACCTAACACAGTTTTAATGTACTTTTACAGTGATGGCTCAACAGAGCGAAAAATGAAGATTGAAGAATAGAATTCATATGAGCCCTTCAGAAATGAGGGGCTTTTTTTTTATATACTAATCCAGTTTGTCATTATTGTTTTAAATTAATTAGAAGAAAATCCACAAGTTAATCTAATTTTAGAATCGATTCCACAAAATTCAAAATCACATTTAAATCGAGACCATTGATATATACAAACAATGTAACTTCTATTTAACATTTACATAATTTGTTTAATTTAAAACAGTTTGTCAAAAAAAAAGAGAATTATCCTTGTATTTGTAATTTATATTTTGTAAAATTAAATTGTTTATAGAATTTTTGAAAACTTTTTGTTGGTTTTATTATTAAACACATCTAAAGTTACCACTAAATAAAAAATATTCTTCTATAGCAATTATAAATCTTACAAAATTGGAAGAAGCCGAAAATCCTTAAGAGTAGGTGTAAATTAATAATAAATATATGTCAAAAATCAACAAAAATTATTAATAGTAAATAAATGTAAATTTAGGAGGAGCTCTTGCTTAACCAAAATACTTAAACATTAGTTAATTAAACTAACTTATAAATAAACTAAAATTTAAAAATTATAACATGAAAAAACTTACAAAACTTTTTTTTATGATTACTATTACTTCTATACTAATTAGCTGTGAAAATAGTAAATATGATTTATCAAGTCCTGAATCATGCATTAACACTTTGGTTAAAGCAAGTTCAGAAAAGGATAAAAATGGATTGAGCTTATGCTTTTCAAAACAAAGCCCTGGTGAATTTCAATCAATAGTCAATAAAAATTTGACAGATAATGATCTAGATGAAATAAAAGAAATGTTTGAAAATATAACGATAAAATCAACTACAATTGAAGGTAATAATGCAACTATTTCAATTAAATTTTCAAAGATTGATAGAGACGAAGAAATTAAGATGGTTAAAGAAAATGAAAATTGGGTAATTCTTGATTTTTAAAAATTCTTAGTTTAAATAATAAATATATCATACAATAAAAACATTTTCAAACTAAAAATCACAACTATAATTTAATAAATGGACTTTTCATAATTTATCGTTTAAGGTTCATTTATTTTTAATATTTATTGATAATGTTACT
>CALPRR020000157.1 GCA_943326025.2 Candidatus Kuenenia stuttgartensis
ACAGCCGATTGGCATTTAGGGAAGAAATTAGATCATTTTTCACGTCTAGAAGAACAAGTAGAAGTGATGAATGAAATTTGTGAAATAGCAGATCAACAGGAAGTGGATATTGTTGTCGTTGCAGGAGATTTGTTTGATACATTTAATCCCTCAGCTGATGCACAAGATTTGTTTTATAAAACATTACATCGCTTGTCGAAAGGCGGTAAACGAATTGTTTTTACGATTGCTGGTAATCATGATATGCCAGAAAGGATAGAAGCGCCGCATCCGTTAGCAGAGTTAAACGGAATTATTTTGTGTGGATTTCCAAATACAGAAATCAAACCTTTCAAAACAGATTTTGGGATTGAAGTGGTTCAATCAGAACCGGGTTTTGTTGCATTTAAACACCCAAAAGTAGATTTTCCTATTCGTATTTTGTACACACCTTATGCAAATGAAATACGCTTAAAGACATTTTTAGGAATTGAAGATAGAGAAAATTCATTGCGTACTGTTTTGGCGGATAAATGGAACTATTTGGCAGATAAATACTGTGATGATAAAGGAGTCAATTTATTGACAGCGCATCTTTACTTTATGAAAAAAGATGGAGAAGTGGAGGCTGAACCAGAAGGAGAGCGTTCTATTTTACACATAGGTGGGGCACAAGCAATATTTTCAGAAAATGTACCTGCACAAATGCAGTATGTTGCTTTAGGACATTTGCACAGATACCATAGTGTCGATAAAAAACCTTGTCCGATAGTGTATAGTTCTTCGCCATTGTCTTACAGTTTTGCTGAAGCAAATCAAAAAAAGCAAGTAGTATTGATTGATTTAGAACCTGGAAAACCAGCTATTTATTCGCCAATAGAATTAACTAAAGGTTTTGGATTGTTGCGAGGGGAGTTTTCTGAGTTAGAAGAAGCAGTGAATTGGCTAAGAGAAAATCAGGATAAATATGTTGAGTTAACAATTCAAACCAATACGTATTTAGATGCGCAATTGAGAAAAACGTTAGCCGTTGAGCACGATAAAATTGTCAATATTATTCCTAAATTAATCTTAGACAAAGATGCAACTGAGGAAGATAAAAGCAAATTGCTAACTATCGATGAAACACAAGATTTAACTTCTCTTTTTATTGAATATTTCAAGTATTCAAATGGAGATAAAATTCCATCGGAGAGTTTAATGAATTTATTTAAAGAAGTGATTAACAAAGAAAACGATTAAGAATGTTACCAATAAAATTAAAAATAGCTGGACTTTACTCCTATATATCTGAACAAGTAATCGATTTTACTCAATTATCCAATGCGGGACTTTTTGGTATTTTCGGAGAAATTGGTAGTGGAAAATCTTCCATCTTAGATGCAATCTGTTTTGCAATCTATCAAAAAACGGAGCGATTAAATATCAGTGGAGATAATCGATATTACAATATGTTAAATCTGAATTGTGATACAGCTACGGTTGAATTTGAGTTTCAAGCAGGAAAAGATAATACCGTTTACGAAGTATTTTATAAGTTAAAAAGAACGAAAAATAACTTTGAAAAAGTAGACTTAGACCATCATTTGTTTTATAAAATTGAAGCTGGAGAAAAAATCACAGTTACGCATCAGGAAATCATTGATGCAATTGGATTAACGTATGAAAATTTTAGAAGAACGATAATTATTCCTCAAGGAAAATTCAAAGATTTTATCGAGTTGAAAGGAACAGATAGATCTAAAATGATGAAAGAACTTTTTAATCTTCATCGTTTTGATTTATATTCAGATGTAAAGAGTTTGGAAGATGTGACTAAGGCGCAACGTAGTGTTGTTGAAGGAGAGTTAGGAGCATACAGAGATGTAAATCAAGAAATTATTCAACAACTTGATTTGGAGTTGGTAGAAATTAATAATTCGTTTGCTCAATTAGAAGAGGCAGTTGCAGTAAATCGATTGAAAGTAACACAATTAGAAGAATTAAAAATCAAACTGGATAATTTAGTTGTAAAGAAAAACAACTTAATCATCTATGAAGAAAAAGAAAAAGTTGATGTCAAAAAGGAGCAAGAAATTCAAGTATACGAAGATTTAAAATCTAAATTTTCGAATTTATTTCAGGAAATTGATTCGCTTAAAATGGAAATCGTTTCTGTAAAGGATCGTTTGGAATTGATTAAAACAAAAAAAGAGAATTTAGAACTTGCTCAGAAAACGAATGAAGAAAATCTGAAAGAAATTGAAGATAAGGTTAAAAATAATGCTGTAAATAAAGAAAAAGTAGCAGATTTTGATTTAATCGTCATGATCAAGGAGGAGGAACAGAAAAAGCAAGAAGCGCTTGAAAATAAAACTCGTTTAACGCCAAAAATTCAATCTATTTCTGATGAATTGAATTTGAATAAAGAGAAAAAAAGTAACCTTGAGACAGAAATTGAACAGTTAAAAACAAAATTATTACCAGAAGCTTTAGTTGAAGGTGTTAAATATTGGTTTGTGCAATTGGGAGAGAAGGAGCAGCAAAAAGTAACTGTTTTGAATCAAAAACAGGTGTATGAAACTTCAAGTGCAGAAATTGAATCAGAACTTAGTACTTTCTTTGATTCTGAATTAAAATCTTTATTTGAACACTTGCCAAAAGGATTTTCGTTAGAAGAATTTGAACAATTTTATACTTCCTTAATTGTTTCAAAAGAAAATGAAATAAATGCATTGAGAGAAGAATTGAATCAATTGAAAGTGCAACAACAATTGGAGCAATTTTCAATGAATTTAGTAGAAGGAGATCCATGTGATTTATGTGGATCAACGCATCATCCTGTTCCATTTTCAAGTTCCTTATCAAAAGAGTTGGTTGAAGGTATTGAATTAAAAATAAATGAGTTAAATGAACTTAAGTCAAGCCTTAATTCACTTTATTTTACAATGAAAACAGGTTTTTCTAAGAAAGAAGATTTGAAGGAGAAATTAAGAAATTGTCTGAATGATTTTGATCGAATTAATTCTGAGTTAGACCAATTGAAATTGAACGCGCCAAGCAATCAATTTACTGCTGCTGATAATGAATCATTTACTACCTTTTACCAAGAATCGATTGCAATAAATAGTTTGGTAATTGAAAAACAAACACGCGTTAACGAGATTGTTACCCTGATGGGGCAAGCTCAAAATGAGAAAGATCAACTTCAAATTGAATTGAATCAAATTGATTTGTTTTTATCTGGAGTTGATGCTACAATACTTGTTCATAATCAAACAATTAAACATTTAAAACGCTCAGATTTTGAAAGTCTAACAAAAGCGGAGTTACTCACTTTGAAAGATAATTTAATTGCAGAAATCAATTCGGTTGATGTGCGAAATAATCAACTCATCACTGAGAAACAAGAAATAGCGCTACAATTATCTGAACAATTAACCCATTTTAAAGTTGATTCTAGTCAATTAAATACGCTTGTTCAAAGAATGAATGATAAGCATGCTGAATTAAATGAAAAATTAATTCAAGCAGGTAAATCAGAAGTTGAAGTAAAAGCAATTATTGAGCTCAATTTAAATGTTCTAGAGATTAGAAATTTGATAAACGAGAACAGGGCTGTATTGAACAGTTTGAGAGGAGAGGTTCAATTATTAGAAACTCAAATTGAGGGGAAGGTATATGATCAAGCGCAATATGAAACGCTTAAAACAGAATTAAACTCAGCAAATGAAAAATTGACAATCGCAACAGAAAAGAGAGGTAGTTTAGAAACGAGGTTGGTTCAGTTAAGACAAGATTTGATTACCAAAGAAAGATTAGAAAGAGAATTTGCTGACTTAAGTTTACGTTTAACGGATTTAGGTTCATTGTTGACGCTTTTCAAAGCAAATCGATTTGTAGATTTTATGTCGATTCGTTATTTGCATAATATAATCGAGTTAGCAAATGTACGTTTTCAAAAAATGACGAAACAACAATATAAGTTGTTGCTGCATGGAAAGGATAATGATTTATACATTGAAGATTTTTTAAATGGTGGTAAAAAGCGTTCGTTGAAATCGTTAGGTGGTGGACATACTTTTCAAGCTTGTTTGGCTCTTGCACTAGCGTTGTCAGAAAATATTCAAAAAATGGCTGCTATCGATCAACAATTTTTCTTTTTGGATGAAGGTTTTGGTACCTTAGATAAAAATGCCTTACAATTGGTTTTTGAAACATTAAAATCATTGAAGAATGAAAACAGAGTAGTGGGATTGATTTCTCACGTTGAAGAGTTGCAGCAAGAAATGGATGTCTTCTTAAAGATAAATGCGAATCAAGAATTAGGAACAGTGATCACCGAAAGTTGGAATTAATTTTTCAGGGGATTATTCATTTACTTTGATTATAAAGTGAAATAGCGGCTAACCAATTGTTAGCCGCTATTTTTTTGATTTAGATTAAAATACTGAATCATTTAGTGATAACTAGAATACTCGTTGGTTAACGAATTCATTCCCTAAATATATACTGCAGTATTTTATTGTCTGGTTTACCAGTTCTTGAAGTTGTTTGTTATTGATTTCTAATTTTTCTTACTGAGAATTGAGCTTATTTCTTTGTCGATAGGTTTATTTGCTTTGTCTCCATTTGCTATTTCAATTATGCGTAAACAATACACTAAAATTTTGATTTGATCTTTGTATTTTTGAGATTGAAATAAAGTCCATGCATTGAGTGCAAAAAGAGATATACCGACTAAAAAATATTCATCTATAGTAATGTATATTGAGAATAGTAGAATTAAGCTAAAAACAAGTAGCCATAAAAAACGTTTCAATTTTAATACACGTAAATTTTTCGTGTATTTTATTTTTTCGTTTACTAAACTTTCTTCTTTCGTCATGGTAAAATGAATTAAATTAGTAGCTATAGTTTTGTATTAAAACCAATTGAAGTTGAATTTTGTCTGAAACCTTTCACTTCTTCATCGCAAAACGCAATAATTTTATTGAAGTCAACCTGTTCGTCTTCAAATAGCAACGTTTGTATTTCATATTTCCGAACAATGTTGTCAATTTGTCCACCAGATAATTCAAATTTTTCGGAAAGTTGATAATATTCGTTAGAAGATAAATGGGGCATTTTACTTTCCCAAATCGCTTTTCTTTGTTCCAAGATTGGATTTGAAAACTCAATTTTGAAAAGGAATCTTCTTTCGAAAGCACTATCTAAATTGCCAGCCAAATTTGTTGTAGCAAAAAATATCCCTTCAAAATTTTCTAATTCTTCCAAAAGAATATTTTGAATTGCATTTTCAGTTTGACGAGTTGAACTATCATGGTTTGTATTTCTTTTTGAAAGTATCGCATCTGCTTCGTTGAAAAATAAAATCGGTGCTAAATCACATTTTTTGGCATAATCGGCATATTTAACGAAAATGTTTTTAATTAATTTTTCGCTGTCACCAAACCATTTCGATTTTGTTTTACTGATATCAATTTTGATAATTTCTCTACCAGAACTTTTGGCAAGTTGCAATACACTTTCCGTTTTCCCTGTTCCTGGTCCACCATAAAGAAGTACGTTTAAACTTGTCGGTAAATTTTTGCTTTTTAATCGTTCTGTAAGACGTGCAAATTTTTCTTCTTTTAAAAGTTCTTTCAAATTAGAAAGTTGCTCATTCTCTTTGTCATTGTAAAACAATTCTTTACCAGCAATTGCATCAGGTTTAATTGCATCGTTGTTTTTAGATGTAGCAGCTGAAATGAAGATATTATCGTTTTCTAAAAATTTAATGGTTTTATCACTAATTTGAAATTCTAAGTCATTTAGAAATCCAGAATTGTCATATTCAACCAGGTTGTTTGAGATAACTGGATTTAATCCATTAAATAAACTTTGAGTAAATCTTACATTTTCTCTTCTTGTTTCAGTGATAGCGCTAATAAACTGATTGGGGACAACACTATCAGTACCTATAATTTGCTTCCATG
>CALPRR020000158.1 GCA_943326025.2 Candidatus Kuenenia stuttgartensis
AAGATTTATTATAAATATACAGGTACAGATGAATATTATGAAGTTGTAATTGAAGGAACAGATGAAAAAGGTATTATTATTAACGAAGCTGTCGACTTAGCATATGTTCATATTCAATCTGGATTAAAAGCAAATTGTTTAGGTAAAGAACTTGGTTTTGAATGTTCACCTTGCATTGTACCTTTTTCATGGCCGAAATAAATCTATAACTTCTTTTTAGTAGAAGTTTACTTATACAATAGAATCTATTGTTATTGAAAATAATTACTTTCTATATGAATTTCAAAATGGAAACATTCAAGACAAAGGCTCTTAAAAATAGATTCTATATAATAATGTTTCCAAACTTTTAAAAGACTAGAAAGAACAAACTCGAAATTGCAAAAGCTTTAACAAGATTGTGAATACTAAAAACATATTTTAAATATCACAATTTATAAATTAATTTCCATCATAAAACAAACCAGCATAACTATACTTTTGTTTTAAACGAACACCAATTCCAAACTGAAAAACAAACTTAAAATTAGTTGGATTACTATTAAATTTATTAACATCTGGATTAGACATTCTTGTTGGATTTACTTGTAGAGGGACATTGAAATTTGCTCTTGTAAACATTGAGAAATTCCCATGAGTAAATGTCAAAAAGAAACCTTTACCTTTATTTTCTGGCTTTTTGTAATACTCTGAAATTAAACCACCTTCAATTGAATAAATATCATTTTCAAATTTTAAACCAACTAAAACTGATTTAAAATTACTTAAATAAAAACTTCCAAACCATTCAGTTATTGTAGAATATTCTTGTGTTTCATAAGCAGAATAAGCTGTTCTCATTTTTACTTTCGTCAAACCTATTACAAACTTCAGCTTTGGAAGCCCCAATTCAAAACGATTTGTATAACTCCATTCTTGATGTGCATCATTTATTAAACAGCCTGCTATGCCATTCAATCCAAATTTGTAATTGAAATTTTGATGTATAATAGGTGAAATAGCAATACCTGAAAAAATAGCAGTTGTTCCTGAATATCTTATCTTTGCATTATTTACTTTATTATATCCATATAGATATCCACTACTAGATTCACTAGGGGTAATTAAATAATTACTGCTTGTTTGATCTGCAATTGGCATTAAACTAACACCACCATGACAATTCATTTCCAAACCGAAATGTAAATCATTCTTAATCCCTGCTAATGAAATTTTCTGAGCTTTTACAACCGAAGTAAAAAAACAAACTAATAAAAAAACCTTTTTCATTTTAAAAAATAAATCCTCCTTTAAATCCAACAACTCTTTGACGTAAGTAAGTTGTCTCACTATTACTTAGATTCCCCATTCCATAATCAATGAAAGTAGAGAATCTTCCTCCTAAACGAGAGCCTAGCATATAATCTACTCCTACTGAAATTTCAGTCATAAGTGTTACCCCTTTAAAATCTTTAATATCATTTAAATTTGACTCAATATTTCTACTTATATTAATTGAAGGAACCAAAGATGGTTTAAACCAATATTTCGCCTTACTATTGTAATTAGATAAGTACAATTTAACCCCTAATGGGATATCAAATGAATTATATTTCAAATTGAAAGATTTACCTTCTGAATTTGTTACTCCTCCTCCTTTCATTAAATTAATTTGTCCACCTACAGTAGCACTTAATGGGTACCTTAAAGGGATTTCGCGCTCATAACCTACAGCCAATCCTAGACGCAGTTTATCTACCCTATCTAAACCAGGAGTTTTAGTATGCAAAATAGTAGAATTAGGACTCATAAAAGAAATGAAATTTTTTCTAAATCTTATTTTACTCCCAGCAAATCCATCTCTCAATACATTAACATTCGTCCCAAATGCATTTATAGAAGAAAGAAATCCTAAATTGAAATATGTAGACTTATACTTAGATGAATGTAAAGATGCAATTGTAGTTTCGTTTTCACCAAAGGCTAAGTAATTAGTAATTACTTCAAGATAAAGATTCCACCCAAATTCATTTTCAAAACGAAGAGCTAGTCCTTTCTCTCCATTTTTCATTAATGGGAATAACCCCGTATATTTTGTTAATCTAGAGCGATTAAATAAAAAACCAAAATAAAAGTGTGATTGATAATCACCTTCTACATTTAATCTTAGACCAATTTCATTTCTTATATAGTCTGAATTACTATTTCCACCACCTGATTTTCGTGAATTTAACCAAGGTTTATAGCCCATAATATCACCACCATATTTTAACCTATGATACATTTGCAATTGCTCTGCACCAGCATACCACTCAGTACCAGCACCATAAGACAATTTATATTCTTGCAACGATAGACCATGACCAATCCCCCCATTTACCCAAAATCCGTAACCAAAATGTTTACCATAAAGTGGAAAAAATTCATAGATTAAATTTAAATTGAGAGTAAAACAATCTCTCATTGTAGAATCATCGGAATATGTGTAGGTATTACCATCATAATCCTCCTCTGTAACAATTGGTTTTAATGGATTCATTGATAAAGAATAACCTGATTTCATGGAGAATTTGTAACTATCATTTGGCTCACCAACACTTAAGTCTGATAAAGCTGGGAATTCAGTATAGATAAATTGTCCAAGTTTCACTTCTAGACCTATTGTATAGGCCAACAATAAAGCCATCCCTTCAACATTTTGCTGATCTTGTTGGTCGTGTCTATCGTAATACTCCTCCTGACGCTTTTTACGCGCTATTTCTTCTTCTCGTTTACGATTCTCTTCAGCAATTCTTGCTTCTTCTTGCCTTTGAGCTTCAGCGGCAGCTTCATCTTGTCGCTTTTGATCAGCTAATGCTTTATCTTCTTTCTCTTTGGCATCCTTATCTGGATTAGCAGAAGTTGATTTATCTGGAGTTGAAGATTTTTCTTTGGCTTCTGTTGCTTTTTGAGCATCTAATATCTCCTTTTCTGTTTTCGCAATTCCTGTCTTTGCTTGTGTATTAGAAGGGTCTAATGCAAGAGCTTCCTCAAATTTTGTTTTAGCTAATGAATTTTGTTTTTCATTTAAGGCTTTATTCCCCTCGTTTATTAAACTTTCGACTTTATCCTTCTTTGCCTTGTCATCTGCTTGTTTTAAAAGATCTTCAATCTTGTTTATTTGTTGATCAGGATATTTTTCATCAGGAAGTATTTTCAGTGCATTTTCATAATATCGCTTAGCTTGCTCAAAATCCTTTTTATTAAAAAAATCATCTGCTTGTTTAATCAGTTTATCATATGATTCTTTATTTGCTATTATTTTGATGTAGTTCTTAATCCTTTCTTCAACTATTTCTGTGTTTTCAAATCGAGCACTATTAATACCAACAATGGTCATTCCAATGGAAGAAACAGACGGTGCAATCTGTTCGCCTTTATACTTTTCACAATCAAATTCAAATCCTAAAGTACTTTTTAAAACTTCAGAGTAATCTGATGTTGTAGAATGCGATTTTGACCAATTTGTAGATTTTGTAAACTGAACATTATTTAAATTAAAAACAAATGAAACAGATTTGACTTTGATATCCGAAAATCCTTCCAATCCTCTGTGATCGTATTGCATTATTATATCTAGATCGTAAACTTTATTTTGATATTTATACAAATGTCCAGAAACATTAAAACCAGCATCTAATTGAGAATAGATATTTACATTATTAAACCAACAACCATCCCATACGATATTATAATTGATAAATCCACCAAAATTCATTGGACCAGACCAATTATTTGATGGCAATGTAAATTGGGAGATAGCAGTTTTATTTAATTTTACATCTTGTGCGAATAGATTACTTTGTACATATGACAAAATTGTCATGAATAAGAAAATAAAATATTTTTTTTGTGACTTTTTAAACATAATTAAAAATTAAGGCATAACTTGAAAAATCTCTACTTTGGAATAGGGTGAATATTTCCCATTACTATACTGACATTTAGCTCTGATTTGATACTGAGCTCCTGACTTTAAATTTGTCAGTATTTTTTCTTGATCTGCAGTAAAAATCTTTGTATTCCAGGCTGAAGAACCGCCAAGTTTGTATTCTAAAACATAAATTGGTTCCTCGTGATGTCCACAATCAATTTGCATTCTAACATAAGATATTTTTACTGAAGTATTTGATATGTTAGCTGACTTAAGAAAAGATGGTGTATGACATAACGTTGTAAACAAAAATGTTGATGTAAATAAAGATTTATTTCCATTTCCGCAATTTCTTTGCATTCGAACTTGATAATTTTCACATGGTTCTAAATTATCAATTGTAAAATTTCCACCGTACCCATTGACAGTCATTTCATTCCATATTGTTGAATTTTCTGTTTTGTATTGAATTATAAAATCAGCTGGATAATCACCATTAGTAGTTAAACTACTGTCTTTGTTAGCGGTTAGTGTTGGTAACTGATTTAACCAAAAAAACGTTGCACAGTTTTCTTTAACCCATTGTGAAGTAAAACTAAAGTTTCCATATGGACAAAGTGTCGAATTATTATTTTCAGCATTCGTATTACTATTGTTCGAAGATGATGAATTTGATGAGGAAGTATTTGAAGATGATTGAATTAGAACACCTTTTTCATCATATTCTGAAACAGAAATAATATTAAACCCCACTCCCTCTATACAAGTATAACTTGCATCATCTATTTTTTTGGATTTATTTGGACTAGCCATGCAAGAAGAGCTCCTACTGTTTCCTGCATCAAAAGAAGTGTTATCAGTATCAAAGAAACCTGAAGGCTTAAGCGTATCCCCAGGCTTTATATAGATTCCACCACCAAATCCTATTTTGCGGGTAATTCGTTCACCACAAGTTAAATCTACATAGTATTCCAATTCTACTTTAACTTTATTCTTTCCTACATTTATTATCTGCACCCCAACGAATTGTGCTCCTAAACCTATAGTTCTATTATGATGAATACTAACTTTTAATCGGTTATCTGGTTGAAACAAATCATTATAGTGAATATTATCATCTTTTTTAGCAATAGCTTTGATCAAGAATTCACTCGAAAAACCATAAAATATTTGATTACTTTTAACTATTGGTGTTACAGTTTTACTTTTATAAATGTGGTTGCTTGTATGTCCATAAGACAAAAATGTAATTAAAAATAATACTGAAAATAAAATTGAATTTTTCATTTTTACAAATAAGATATTGATTTTATCAAGACAGAATTTAGGATATTTTCATTCTTTCTTCGACACAAATCTAATGAAATTTAATTGAGTATTCATTAAAGAAACCACAATTAACAATATCATTATTAAAATTTTATAAGACTTAATAATTGATTTATCTTAAATTAACACTTAAAAGAAATCCAACTAAAACAATAGTGAATTTAATATATTACTGAGAGATGTTAATCTGAATCACCCCAAACCAATAGTTTGCAGCTACGCGGAGTATTTTTACACTATAGGTCACAGCTGTTTGGCCTATAGTGTAATAATAGCATGGGTTTTAAGTGATTTATTTTAAATCAGCATGCAAGTTACAATTATTTCAAAAACAAAAAAACTAAAAAATAATTTAATTGTAAAACCCTTTAATTTTATGGAAAAATTAGAAAAATAGATACGAATTACGTAATCTATTTACGAAATGAAAATTATTTGTTTTTTTGATAACATACAGTTTTATCAAAAAAAGATTCTACTTATCCTATACAATTTTGAAGCAAATCACAATAAGGATTATTCCGTTGTGAAAACATTCAAAGCGGCCGTCGTAAGATTGGTCGCTTTTTTTTTTGAAAAATAATTTCATTTATTTTGTTATAACTCTCCACTCCTATCGTATTTAACTTGTTCTTTAATTATTGCTTTCAAAAAGGTTGTAATTAATTGTTCTTTGTTTTATTCATCTAAACTT
>CALPRR020000159.1 GCA_943326025.2 Candidatus Kuenenia stuttgartensis
GACCCACCACCTTTAGATTGCATTTGCATTTGTTGTTGCATACTTTCTAATGATTCATTTAACAATAGAGCTAAATTATTAAATGAAGTCATCACAGACTGTTGATGTAAGTTTAAATTGCGCTTTCTATGTTCATCAATATCCTCTAACGAAAGTTTAAAATTCTTAGTAATATCGTTTAATTCTTTATCGACAAAAGAAGCAATTTTAGGTTGACGTTTTGCTAAAGCATATAAACTATCCTTAACCATTTTTGTGTCGTCAATAATCGAACGTTGAACTCGACCATACTTACGATAACTAGGATCATTGTCTTTTACTTTAGAAAACTTATACATAACATCTTCTTGTGTAAAACTTAATGTCATTAAATTCTTTAAAATAATTCTTAAAGTATTGATATCTTCTTCTTGCTGCTGTTTGTTTTCTTCTTGTTGCATTTGATCAAGCTCTTCAGCCATCTTTTTCATTTCTTCAGCAGCGTTATTTTGATTCTCAGAAGCTTTTTTACCCTTTTTCTTTTGAATGTTTTCTGAAGCATTTTTCATTTCATCAGAAATTTCTTTTTTCATTTCTTCTTGATCACCTAAATTCATAGGTTTATTTAACTCTTCATTTAACTTTTTGAGTTCTTCTAAATCTTGTTTGAGTTCTTCAAACTTTTTATTTAAATCATCTTGCTTTTCTTTTGCCTTTTCAGAAGATAACTTTTCATTCTCAGTCTGTTCTTTTAACTCTTCTTGATCTTTCGCTAGTTCTTTTAACTCTTTTTCAATATCATCTATTTTCTCGTTAACTTGTAATTTTTTAAGCATTTCTAAAGAACGATCCAATTGTTTTTTCATGTCTTCTGATGATTGCTGAACATCTTCTAACTTATCTTCAATTTTATCCTTAGAGTCGTTTTTCATCAAGTCTTCAAGATTTTTCAGAAGATCCATAAGTTCATCATCCATCACTTCTTTAAGAAGTTCTTCAATCAAAGCTTGTTTTTCTAACAATTCTTTATCAATTTCTGATAACTGATTTTTTTCCTGAGAACTTTCTTGAATTTGATTCAACATTTGTTCTAAAGATTTTTGAATATTTTCTTGCTCTTGTTGTAACTGTTGAACTTGATTTAATTTATTAAAATCATTTGATTTAGAGTTTAAAACATCCTTCTTCAAGTGATCTACTTTCTTTTGAAAATCATTCGCTTTGGTAAGAATATCTTTTAAATTCTCCTTCGATTCTTGTTGATCTTCATCTCGTTTATCATTCAATTCTTCAAGAGAAGGTAATTTATATTCAAACATTTGAGATTTAGAAAATTTAGAACCATTAACTCCATCATTGTCACCAACGATAAAATAATATTCAATCTTATCTTTTAATTTGACATTCTCATGTTTGAAATCGACAGCAAAATTAAAAGGCATTTCAGTACCAAGTACTTTAGTAACTGGTAACGTTTGAGTTTTACGTTTACCATTTTCACTAATGATCGTATAAACAAATTTAAGAGAAGAAAACCCATAATCATCAGCAATTGATCCAGAGAAAAAACGAATAGCATCAGAAACAGAATCTTTTACTTCTTCAACATGAATAGAAGGGAAAGCATCTTTTGCAACTGAAATATAAAAGCCAGAAGAATCAATTTTTTTGCTTTGAGAATTAACCATTTCAATTTTGATTCGCGCATCATTTTTGAATTTATGATTAATTCTAAACGATTCAGAATTAAAATTTTTCTCAAGATTATTAATGCTAAACTTAACATTATTAGTATTCTTAGTAATCACATTCCATTCAATCATCGTTCCTTCAGGAATAGAAAGATCTCCTGAATTAGAAATCGTTTCTGGTTGTTTCCCTAAATAAGAAGGATAGATTAAACGGGCTTCTAATTTACCAATGGTAGATTTTTTAATCACATTAACAGCGAAAACTTCACTTTGAAAAGAATTGGCTTCAAAGTAAAATTGATCATTCGATTTAATCTTTTTAAGAACAGCCTTTGCATCAATTTTAGAAGTCTTTTCCATTAAAAACTTACCTTGTGTACTAACAATGTATATTTTATCTGGAAATTGGCTACCTGAAAGCGATAAATTAACCTCTAAGTCGTCACCTTCTTCTATTTGTAAATTCTTATTCAATAGATTAAATTGAAAAGGAGAAACGGGCTTAAATTCTTTAGAATAATTCACAACACGTTCTGTACTCTGTTGAAATAAATGCGGAACGAAAACAGCAATGGAAAGAAATACTAAAAATAAAGGAATAATATATTTCAAATATTTACGATTCTCTTTGATATCAATTGCTGTAGTGAAAGGAACAACCGTTAATGAAGCTGAACGTTGTGAAACACTCGCTCTAATTAATTCAAAATTACCTTCGTTTTGTTCTAAATTATCATTTAACTGCAAGGTATTTAATAAACGATCTGAAATAGAAGGAAAGAAATTACCAATGATCTGAGATGCTTGATAGCGATTGATTTGCTTTCCAAATGAAAACAATTTAGAAACAGGAATTAAAATATATCTAATTAAGACATAAATATTCGTGAAAATAAAGCCAAAGAAAAGAATTCCACGAACGATTGAATTAAATCTCCCAAAGAATTCTAAAATAGTTGTAAATAAAAAAGAAAAAAGAAATATTCCTACAAAAAGGAATAAACCTTTAATCATCTCATTTTTATAATACTTGCGAATGAACGCATCAATCTGACTTAATAATCTATCAAAAGCACTCATAGTAATTTTATCTCATTGATAATGGAAAAACGTATAAAAATAAAACAATATTATGATAACGTTTGCTTAAGTTTCATTTATGAAATGAAAAATTTGTTAAAAAGAGATTACAACAAATGCTGGCGACAAATTAATTGATCAAATGACCATAAATTCAATGTGTACATCTGTGGTTAAATTAATTATCTTTGCAAAAAAATTAAATTATGTCTCAAAAACCTGTTCGTGTTCGTTTTGCACCATCTCCAACTGGCCCATTACATATGGGTGGAGTAAGAACTGCTTTATACAATTACCTTTTTGCTAAAAAACATAACGGAACTTTTATCATCCGTATTGAGGATACAGATCAAACTCGTTTTGTTCCTGGAACTCAACAATACATCATGGATGCTTTAGAGTGGTGTGGAATTATGCCAACAGAAGGTCCTGGTTTAGGTGGAGAATATGGTCCTTATGTTCAATCTGAACGAAAAGACATGTACAAACCTTATGCAGAACAGTTAATTGCAAATGAATCAGCTTATTATGCGTTTGATACTGCTGAAGAATTAGAAAAAGTTAGAGAACAAGCAAAAGCGATGGGAATGGCTAGCTGGCAATACAATGTTGTTACTAGAACATCTTTGAGAAATTCATTGACATTACCTGCAGACGAAGTTAAACGATTATTAGACGCAGGCGAACCATATGTTATTCGTATGAAAATGCCACGTAATAGAGATATTCGTTTTGAAGATAACATTCGTGGATGGGTTGTTGTAAATACAAATAACTTAGACGATAAAGTACTTTTCAAAAGTGATGGAATGCCAACGTATCATTTAGCAAACATTGTGGATGATCATTTAATGAAAATTTCTCATGTAATTAGAGGAGAAGAATGGTTACCATCAGCACCATTACACGTTTTATTATATGAAGCATTTGGATGGGAAGCACCAGAATTTGCACACTTACCTTTATTATTAAAACCTGATGGAAATGGTAAATTATCTAAAAGAGATGGTGACCGTTTAGGTTTCCCTGTTTTCCCAACAAACTGGACAACTGCTGAAGGAGAAGTTTATTCAGGTTATAGAGAAAATGGTTATTTCCCAGAAGCATTCGTTAACATGTTAGCATTGTTAGGATGGAATCCAGGAAACAATAAAGAAATCTTTTCATTAGAAGAATTAGTTGAAGCATTTAGCTTAGAAAGAGTTTCTAAATCAGGAGCAAAATTTGATGCTGAAAAAACAAAATGGTTCCAACAAACCTATTTAAGAGCAACTGATGATTCTGTGTTAGCAGACATGTTATCGCAAGAATTAACAGAAACTTACGATAAAGATGTTTTAACTAACGTTTGTCGCTTAATGAAAGAAAGAGCTACATTCTTAAAAGATATCTTAATTGAAGGTGCTTACTTATTAAATAAACCTACTTCATACGATCAACAAACGATCGATAAAAAATGGAAAGAAGATACTTCTGCTATATTAAAAGAATGGTTTACTCAATTGGAAGCAATTTCAGATTTTACAGCTGAAAACATTGAAACAGCATTCAAATCATTTTTAGAATCTAAAGGATTAGGAATTGGAGCAGTTTTACCAAATTTCCGTTTGTTAATTACAGGAACAGGAATGGGGCCAAGCATGTTCGAAATCTGCGCATTTTTAGGTAAAGCTGAATGTGTTGAAAGAATGAATATTGGTTTTGGAAAAATAAATAAATAGACAATACGACATCAAGATTCAAGATATTAAGACTTAAAATCTTGAATCTTGAATCTTAAAGTCTTGAATCTTAAAGTCTAGTAAATGAAACACACCATAGAAGTTAACGGAATCAAATTATATGCTTTTCACGGATGTTTACCGGAAGAAGGTAAAATCGGTGGGCATTATACCGTTGATATTTCGTTGACAACTGACTTTACGGAAGCAGCTATTTCTGATGAGTTAATTCAAACAATCGATTATTGTGATATTAATCGAATTGTAACTGAAGAAATGGCTATTCGTTCAAAATTAATTGAACATGTTGGTCAACGTATCTACAATCGTATTCAAAATGAAATAGATAACGTTACAACACTTAAAGTTAAGATCATAAAAATATGTCCTCCAATCAATGGAGATGTACAAAACGTTGCAATAATAATAGAAGATTAATTGTTTATTAAAAATTTTTATTAATTTTGCTTCGTCTAAATGGTTTTGTGGCCGAGCGGCTAGGCAGCGGTCTGCAAAACCGTCTACAGCGGTTCGAATCCGCTCGAAACCTCTCAAAAAAGAGATAAAACCCGTAGTTCTTAATGAGTTACGGGTTTTTGTTTTAAAAAGTATCCCACATTTTACCCCACAAAATAAAAAAGGGCTTTATCTTTTAAAATAAAACCCTTTAATAAAACAATGACTTTTTATTATTTATAAATAAAATTCAACTATATATAATTGAGTTATTACAAGTCTTTCAAATTTTTCAATTTTTCCTGTTTGTTTCTATTTTCAAGGTTTGCTTTGTATTCATCTTCACAAAACTTATTCAATTTACTTTTCTGAAGTGAATAGATTGAAATATAATCTAAAAATTTTTTGTTGCATTTGTCATCGTAATACATTTGAATAACTACATTCGTAATTATATCATCATTTTCCCATGTTTCTGTTGATGTTTTTTTATATTCTATTTGGTTTACATTCATTTTGTCAATACAAGTAACTTTTTCTTGTGTAAAATTTCCTTGACCTTCTCCATATTTAAGTTTTAGAGCATCAACTAAATCTTTATTATAATCACAATTAATATCAATTAAAATATTATCATAAAAAATTAGTTTTAAACCTTCTATTGCAAAATTTGATATAATTAGTCCTTTAATTAAAAATACTCTCGTTTTAAGACATTTTGATGCTTGAGCTGGACTATTATAATTAATCGTATCAAGTTTTAACTCTACAATGTATTTATCAGGTTTTTGCTTGTTAATTATAAAGAAATCAAAGTATTCTTTTGAAGTATTTATTACTTTATTTTTACAATTTAAATTTTCTTCAATTTCTTTAATCACTTCTTCACTTGATGAATTTATTTTTAGAAATCCTAATCCATTTATTTTATTTTGATTTTCGTTTTGTGAGAAAATTAGTCCTATAAATAGAC
>CALPRR020000160.1 GCA_943326025.2 Candidatus Kuenenia stuttgartensis
GGAATCTTAAAACATGAATTCAATTTAAATGCTAAATTTGAAAACCTAAAGCATGTTAGAAAGGCTTTAGAACAAGCCGTAAAAGTGTATAATGAAAAAAGACCCAATTGGGCCTTAAATTTAAAAGTTCCTAATGAAGTGTTTTTTGCGGCATAAAGGAATTATTAGTAGAAACAACTGTCTACTTATTTCAGGACATTACAAAGAATTCACAAACCTAAAACCTCACGACCGCACTTTTCCTCTAATTTCATTATAATCTGAGGATCAAATTGTACGTTTGGATTGGGGTACTCTTTTCTTATTTTTTCAATTTCACATTCACAGATTTTTCGGATGTCAGAATCACTAATAGGGAAATCGCTACTTTTAATTCCGCGGGTGCAAGAAGACATAAACATACTTTTGAATTCTTCACTCCAACCTTCTGCTTCTTCTTCTAAATCTGGTTCATCATATTTCGGAACGACTTCATCTTCCGAAACAGGAGGGACTTCAACTAGTTCTTCATCAACAATATACTCTTCATTACCAGTATAATCATTTGATTCTTCGGTTGATTCTGGTTCATTTGAACTGGTTCCCCCACAATTTGTAAGAATAAATAAAGCAAATAATATTGCTGCAAAAAATATAATTGAATTTTTCATTTCTTAATTTCTTAATTTCTCCTAATCTTATGGCTTTTCTTAATATGGCTCCTTTATTTTGAGTGGGTTATGGTTTCTAAATTTAATTTATTCATATGGTTCAAGTGTAAGTTTTACTCTCTTTGATATACAAGGGTGAAAATACTTAAAATTTACTCTCGTTCAAAAGATAGTGTTAAAATTTACCCTCGTTATTTTATAAGTCCTTGTTGTCGTCATTTGTAATTGTAAATAGAAGTGATATTTTAAATCTTCACGATTTCCCCCAGGGCACGAAGTGAGATTTTCAGAATCTTGCCCATAAAGTTTCATGGCTTTAAGAAGTGGCGATGAACCAAGATCAAGCCTTAAAACAAATAAAACTTTAAATTAAAAACCTTTCCGATTTCAAATAAATCCAGTACCTCTACATTTCTTGAAACCGCTCTGTTGTAGTCAGTTTTTTATAGAATTTTACCAGTATTGCTTAATTTAGCAGAAACATCACTCCAATTTCTACGTAAATGATTATTTACTTCTTTAATTAAATCAATTAGTACGTCTGGAAATATTGGATTAGTTGTTTCTTTTTTATTATCCTTTCTCAAAACATAAATTTGGTCAATTTTTGAATATACTGGGTCTATACTTAAATCAACTGCATATCTTTCTGTGACAACAAAAAATAGTGAATAAGGATTTCCAGATTTTATTTTTTCTGCTGTTGCAATTGAACCTTCGAGCATTGTTTTGTCAATGTATGTTTTATTTTCAATTGATACAATAGGTAAATTAGTATTTATACTTTTTGAATTTCCAATAGAAATACTTATTGGTCTATAAATTGCAAAATCTTGGTCTTTTTGATGAATACCGATTTGTGGTGATTCAATAAAATTGTAAAAATTTGAACCAAAAAAAAATAGATTAGTATATGCTTTTTTACTACCTAATTTTAATTTTTCATCAGCATTTTTAATCTTACTTTTAAGTTCTAGTAACAAATCATTAAATAAAATAAACATAAACTCTTCCAAAATTGTAGATCTGAACTTACCTTGGGACGTAAAAATATTTTTGTATATTTTATCATGATAATTAAAATAACTGTTTAAAAGTTTTGTTCTATTAGTAATTATCTCGTCGGAATACCCTTTAAGTTCAAAATTTCCGTTTAAATATTTAATATATTCGTCTGCAATATTTGGTAATGAATCTTTCTGTTTAGCTGTTAAACTATTCCAATCGCTAAACTTTTTCAATAAATTTGAAGAGTGAATATAAACGGATGAATCTAATTTTTTTAAGTATTCAATTATTTCGTTTTTATCCATAAATGATTATTTCAGGTTCTTTAAAAATTGAATTTCTTCCATTGGTTCGTCATAATTTCCATTTTCAAGAACTTTTTTAAGCGTTTTTGCAATTTCAAAAGCCATTAATGGAGGAACTGCATTTCCAATTTGTTGATATTGACTTAATCCTTTTTCCCAACTCATTTTAGTTCTCATTCCTTCAAAAATAAAATCATCCGGAAAGGATTGTAATCTTGCACCTTCTCTAGCTGTAAAATTTCTATCTAAAAATGGATGTATAAAATTACTTTGAAAAGAAGCAGCAATTGTTGGAGCTGGTTTGTTTGCAATTAAGCGTAAATTATTTTGACTAAACTTAACGTTTGATTTTTCATTAGGATTTCCTCTTTGAACTGCTCCGTGAGTTTCCCATACATCAAGAAGGTTTTTACCTGGTTGAATTGCTCTAAATCTTTCAATTAGTCTTTGAGTATGACGCATTGCAATATGATTAAAAACTTTTTTAGAATTTTTACGCATAAATTGTTGATAATCATTTGTTGGCTTACTTTCGTAATTTAACTTTTCTTCTCCTTCACCTGCATTTATTTTTGGTAAATCACTAATTGCTTCTTCAACAGTTACTTCTTTTTCGTATTTTTTTGGAGGAAATTCAGGAATTAATTCTAAATCTTTTCTTATGCCAATTATAATAACTCTTTCTCTAGATTGAGGTACTCCGTAATCAGAAGCTTTTAAAACTTTTGTTCTTACTTCATATCCAAATTTACCCGCATTTTCAAATTCATTTTGAATTTGTTTAATTACTTGACCTGATTCCATAGATAATAATCCTTTCACATTTTCCATAACAAATGATTTAGGATTGTACCAATTTATAGTTTTAACAAACTCATAAAAAAGTTTATTTCTAGGGTCTTCTGATACTTTATTTCTTTTTTTATTAGCTAAACTAAATCCTTGACAAGGTGGTCCGCCAATGATTACATCGATTTCTTTTTCAGAAATAATTGTATCAAATTCATCTTTAGTGAATTCTGACAAATCTCCACAAAGAAATGGAATTTCAGGAAAATTTGTTGCAAAAGTTTTTTCACAATTTTCATCTATATCTGAAGCAAGTACAGAATTAAAACCTGCCCAACCAAAGCCAAGTGTCATTCCTCCACAACCTGAAAATAAATCTATTGAATTTAGCATATATTCATTTTATTGCAAATGTAATTTTTTTTATTCTAATTTTTCTATCGAAGTTGTGATTTTAAAATTGCTTACAACGGATTGTGGCTAGGCGATGGTGCCGATTTTCAATACAAATATTGTTGCGGAGAACCAACGTTCAATTAAACACAAATTCGTCTGCGGATTACTGAACCGCCACTTTTGAAAAACCCGTGTTGTAAACCTTTTTATTATAATTTAACCAATTTACTATTTCGTAACACAATCTTTGTCTTTGTTTTAAGTGAAGGACAACAACGAGGGTCGTCATCAGTATATTCCAGTCCTTCAAGAAAAATAACACCATTATTTATTTTTTTTAGTTCATTTCTTGAACCGAAGTTTCCTCCAAATTCTTCTGAATGGTCAGCTATGGTCAAAGCTTGACCAGTATTAATAAATGCAACAAGACTCGGTATCTCTCCGATTGCGTTGCCACCGCCACCGTTGTCGTCATAAGTGGGTTCAAGTCCATAGTCAACAACTGCATCAATTAAGTTATCACCGTTTAAATCTCCTAATTTAATAATGCTTGTAGAAAGTTTTCGTCCTCCTGAAATCTTTGAAAGATATTTCATAAATGCTGCCTTAACTAATGCTTGGTCAACCGTAAATTGCTTTTCATCTGCTTTTGATGTGTTCGTTGAATTATATGTCTGCCCCAACTCTTTTTTTAAAAGTTCATTCTCTTTTTGAAGCAATTCCTTTTCCTTTTCAGCAAGAAGTTTTTCTTTGTCGGAGCTTTGACATGCAAACAATGCAATTGTCAATAATAAAATGATGGTTGTCTGTTTAATTGTTGTCATGTTAAAATTAGTTTTGGTATTTTGAGTATAATGGCATAACGATTTAGGCTAGAGGATGATGGGTATTTTAGAGCACTTTACTTTGAACCTTCAATACGGTATATTAGTTGTTCAGCCCTTCAAATTAGCACATTCCGCTTGCTTGATTTTAGCATTTGCTAGCGTTTCGTTGGTTGTTCATTGCTTATAATTTTCTAATCAAACTCATAATTAATTACTTTTTATACATCTGATTGACATTCCTGCATTTGACCCGTCAACTGTTTCATATTTACCACAGTCAAAATTTTCATCACCTGTTAATCCTAATTCTCCGTTAACAAAACAAAGAACCATATTTATTCTCATGTTTTCTTTTTTGGGCAGCCACCAGCAACCGAGCTCTCCAATATTTTTAAATTCGCCTTCACAGTCAATACCTCCTCCTGGAAGTCCGTTAAAACCACTTTCATTTGTTCCGTTTCCATTATCATTCCATCCATTTTTACTTTTCATTTTTATACCAATATCAATATTTAAATCATCATGGTTTAGAAATTTTATCAATTGTTCCCAATCTTGATAATTTGGGATTTGCCAACCTTCAGGGGCTAGACCTCTTGAGTCAATAACAGCATACCAATTATACAATTTCCCATATTTTTCACCATTTTTTTTGGAATAATTATAAAAGCACCATGCTGGTTGCTTATTTTGAATAGCTGATTCCCATTCTGCTTTTGTTTTTGTTTCAATTATAATATCTCCATTTTGAAATTTTGTTACATCTAAATTTTCAGCCATCCACTCTTGTTTACCAATAAAAACAGTTTTATATTGATTACCATCAATATCAATAACAGTAGAATTTACTTTTTTATCTAATGAACAAGAAAAAAGTATATTCATTGTTAAAATACATATAATAATATGTTTCATTTTTAATCTTTTTAAGTGCTAATTCGGTTTATCTAGATGAATGCTAAGGGTTTGCAGATAAAAGCAGTCGGCTAAAACATAAGAACTTTCGCCGCTTGCTTTTATTGCTGTAATGGGCTGGTTTTATTCAACTATTTTCCATGTAAAATTTTCTCCGTCATAAATGACTACAACTGAGTATGTATAGTTGCCATTGGGTTCTAAAGTTTCTAAAATTCCATCGTATTCGTTTCCTGATTTTTTTGTCAGTATAAGACTTTTAATTTTTATTGAATTGTTTTTAAACTGTTCACTTTCTAACATGTTTTTTTCCACTTCTTTTGCTAAATCATTTGTCGATAAGCTACATGATGTGAAAATAATTGAAGCAAAAATCACTACTGTAAAAAATCTAATAATTTTTTTCATTTTTTAAAATTTTAAATTTGTTCCTACTCATTAGGCTTTTCAGTTTACGCCCCGTTTTTTAGAGTGGTTTCTAGTCTCCACTTTTGTTTGTCGATTTTACAAAATATTTTCTACTAACTATCAAAGTTGTCCTTTGGTGGTTCTCTAGTTTGTCCGCTATGTATGTTTATCTTGCCCATAATGGTTTGGTGCTATGCGACAGCGGGCTAACAGGTACAGTACTTTTCGCCCGTTATTGCCTAACGCCTGTTATAAGATGCCGCTTTCGGATATTACCTATAAAGTTTATGAATTATTTAGGTCGTATAGTTAGTTTTAATTGTCTAGTTAGATTGATTTATCCAATACTTAATTTCAGTTGTCGTCCAAATCCTTCTCTGAAAATTCTCATTAAAGTTGAAAGGCGAATATCACTAGCATTATTTTCAATTCTAGAAATATAATTTTTAGTAGTACCACATTTAACAGCCAATTGTTCTTGAGTCATAC
>CALPRR020000161.1 GCA_943326025.2 Candidatus Kuenenia stuttgartensis
ATTTTGTAAAGCAACGTCATGTAACACTTGATCAAATGCACGTTGCATAAAAGATGAATAAATGTTACAATAAGGCACCATTCCTTGTGTCGCTAGTCCTGCAGAGAATGTAACAGCATGTTGTTCTGCAATACCAACGTCGAATGAACGATCTGGCATTGCTTCCATCATTATATTCAATGAACAACCTGAAGGCATTGCAGGCGTAACGCCCATAATTTTTTCATTTTGTTCAGCCAATTCTACAATAGTATGACCAAAAACATCTTGGTATCTTGGAGGTTGAGGTGTTTTAGGAACAATTTTTACAATCTCTCCTGTATCTTTATTAAATACCCCTGGAGCATGCCATTTTGTTGGATTTCCTTCCTCAGAGTATTTATATCCTTTTCCTTTTTTAGTTAGAATGTGTAACAATTTTGGACCAGGAATATCTTTTAAATCTTCCATTACTTTTGCTAAACCAATCACATCATGACCATCAACTGGACCAAAATATCTGAAATTAAAAGATTCAAATAAGTTACTTTGTCTTAACAATGATCCTTTTAAAGCTGAAGAAATTTTAGAAGCAACTGTTTGTGCATCAGGTCCAAATTTTGAAATTTTTCCTAATAATTTCCAAACCTCATCTTTTACTTTGTTATAAGTATGAGAAGTAGTGATATCTGTTAAATACTCTTTTAAGGCTCCAACATTTGGATCAATCGACATACAGTTGTCATTCAAAACCACTAATAAATTAGCATCTTTTTCGAATCCAGCGTGGTTTAAACCTTCAAAAGCCATCCCTGCAGTCATCGCTCCATCACCAATTACAGCAATATGATGTCTATTTTTTTCGCCTTTTTGATGATTAGCAACTGCCATACCTAAAGCAGCTGAAATAGAAGTAGAAGAGTGACCAACACCAAAAGTATCGTACTCACTTTCAGAACGTTTCGGGAAACCAGAAATTCCACCTTTAATTCTGTTTGTATGAAAAACGTCTCTTCTTCCTGTTAATATTTTATGTCCATAAGCTTGATGACCAACATCCCAAACCAATTGATCGTATGGAGTATCAAACACATAATGCAAAGCTACTGTCAATTCAACAACACCTAAACTTGCGCCAAAATGACTGTTCCCAATTTCAGAAATTACATCAACAATGTATTGACGCACTTCATCCGCTACTTGGGGTAAATCCTCCGTTTTAAACTTCTTGCGTAAGTCTTCAGGAATCTGAATTTGCTCTAAAAAAGGACCTGCTTTGTAATCTGCCATATTGTTCTTGTGTAATTAACAAAATTATTGCTTATTAATCGTACTAACAAATAATAAATCAATTTATTTTAATGCAAGGTACAAAATTCTGTTTAATAAATAACGCTGATTTGTTAAACAGTTTTAAAAAATATCTAGATTAACCTATTTCAATCTTTTATCCTTGTTAAAAAAAGTTAAGCTATTACTAACTCTATGGCTTATTCCCTTAACTTCGTTGAAAACAAATTTAATTGAAAAAGATTCGGGTAAATACGGTAATACTTGCAGTAATTGTAGCAATGCTTGCACTTTTAGTGATTCAGGCATTTCAAATGGCTCAATTATATGACCGTAAATCAACAGAATTTAAAAGTAAAGTGAATACCACATTAGAACGTATTGCATTACGACATGAGAAAGCAGAAGATATCAGGAAATACTTACATATTGTAAATCATGATTTTAGCGGTCAATATAAAGACATTCTAAAAAAAGAATTTCAAGATTTACTTTCTGCTCAGGAATCAATTTCTATTCGAGATACGATCGTATATGAAAATGGAGAACGACAAAATTATCTTGTTATAAAAGGTCAATCATATGATACCATTTCTGGATTAACAGCTGAACATAAAGTCCTAGCAAGAGATGTTCGAGAAGTGCGTGATTTATTCCACAAAAAAGGAACTCAGAAAATAGTTAGCAGTGATACAAGTGCAATTTCTATTCATTTGAATCAACGAGTAATGCAACAAATTTTCAAAAAAGCAAAATTTGTAAACGACATGTTATTAGAGGCATTTCGTTCAAATGTATATGAAGAGCCTTCAAAAAGAGTGGATATTGAATTCTTGGATTCTGTGATTTATCATGAAATGAAAGATGATAATTTACCTACAGATTATCAATTTATGTTGACTGATAACAATCAGAAACGTTTCTGTTATCAGATGAAAGTGCCTAACTACAAAGGTTGTTTGGATTCAACGAAAACATTTAAAACACTTCTTTTCCCTAGTAATACATTGGATGAAGATATTTATTTGAATGTCTATTTCCCTTCCAAAGGTTCTTTCCTTTTAAAAACAATGGGAACCCCATTAACTATCAGTTTAGCATTGATGTTTCTTATTATTGTATCAATGGCATATATGTTTAAAACAATTATAACACAACAGAAATTATTTGATTTGAAAAATGATTTTGTTTCAAATATGACACACGAATTTAAAACTCCTATTTCTACTATTTCTTTAGCTTGTGAAGCAATGAATGATGCTGATATGATGAGCGATAATGTGGAATCTGTTAAGCCTTATGTTAAAATGATTCAAGACGAAAACAAACGTTTGAGTCTATTAGTCGAACAAATTCTTCAAAGTGCAGTTCTTGATCGAGGTGAATTAACTTTGAAAAAAGAAAAAGTCTTAGTCAACGAGATTTTACATGAAGTCGCTTTGCACGCACGATTAAGAATTAAATCAATGGGTGGAATTTTACTATTGGATATACCATCGAATTTAATTGAAATTGAAGCGGATAAAATGCACTTCACGAACTTGATTACCAATTTAGTTGACAACGGGATAAAATACAGTGAAGGAGCTCCAGACATTTTGATTCAAATGAAAAAAGTAGACGATCAATTTGTCCTCAGTGTTAGCGACAAAGGAATTGGAATGAAAAAAGAACACCTTTCAAAAATATTTGATAAATTGTATCGTATTCCTACAGGAAACCTTCACAATGTAAAAGGATTTGGTTTAGGTTTAAGTTATGTGAAAGCAATTGCAGAATTACATAATTGGAATATTACCGTGCAAAGTGAAGTTGGAAAAGGAACAACGTTTAATCTTAAAATTAAAACTACAAAATGAGTAATAAATTGAACATATTATTAGCAGAAGATGATGAGAATTTAGGCTTATTATTGAAAACCTTCTTGTCTTCTAAAGGTTTTCTTGTTGAATTAGCTCGAAATGGTAAATCAGCTTTTGAAAAATTCAATACTTCTTCATTTGACTTTTGTATTTTTGATGTCATGATGCCAATCATGGATGGGTTTACGTTGGCAAAAGAAATTAGAGAAATAGACCGTAAAGTTCCAATCTTATTCTTGACTGCAAAATCGTTAAAAGAAGATAAATTAGAAGGATTTGCAATCGGAGCAGATGATTATCTGACAAAACCTTTCTCTATGGAAGAATTGTTAGCTCGAATTAATGCAATTATGCGACGTATTGAAACACCAATTGAAGAAGGTGCAAATACTCTGATGATTGGAAAAATAGCTTACGAACCTGAACTTAGAATTTTACATTTAGAAGAAGGTGATAAAAAATTAACCACAAAAGAAAATCAGTTACTTTCAATGTTGGTTAAAAATCAAAGTGAAATATTAGATCGTCAAGCAACTTTAAGAGCAATTTGGGGAGATGATAATTATTTCAATGGCAGAAGTATGGACGTTTACATTGCAAAATTACGTAAGTTATTGAAAGAAGATGAACGAATAGAAATTATGAACGTTCATGGAAAAGGTTTTAAATTTATTGTAAAATAATCAATTAATTGGCTATTGGATGTTGTCTTGTTTAAATTCAACATCCAAATATTAAGCAAAAAGTGCTCGAACGACCTCTTCCATTTTTCCACATTTTACAATTTCAATTTTGAAATTAGATTGTTCTATTCCTTTAGAATATTTAGAAATAATAATCTTGTCAAAACCTAATTTTTCAGCTTCTGAAATACGTTGATCAATTCGATTTACAGGACGAATTTCGCCAGACAAACCAACTTCAGCTGAAAGACTAATTTTTTTATCAATTGCAATATCTGCATTTGAAGAAAGTACTGCTGCTACAACTGCTAAATCAATTGCAGGATCATCCACTTTGATTCCACCAGCGATATTCAAGAAAACATCTTTTGCTCCTAATTTAAATCCACATCTTTTTTCCATTACAGCTAAAAGCATATTTAAACGCTTACTATCAAAACCAGTTGAAGAACGTTGAGGTGTTCCATAAGCAGCCGTGCTTACAAGTGCTTGAACTTCAACTAACATTGGGCGTAATCCTTCCAATGTTGCAGCAATCGCAATTCCACTTAAAGATGAGTCTGTATTGGTAATCAATATTTCAGAAGGATTTGCTACTTGTCGTAAACCAGTTCCGAGCATCTCGTAAATACCCAATTCATTTGTACTTCCAAATCTATTTTTTATCGTTCTTAATAATCGGTAAACATGATTTCTATCTCCTTCAAATTGCATAACAGTATCTACCATATGTTCTAATACTTTTGGACCAGCAAGTGAACCTTCTTTTGTAATATGTCCGATTAGAAAAACAGGTGTATTCGTTTGTTTAGCATACCTCAATAATTGTGCAGTACATTCTCTTACTTGAGAAATGCTTCCAGGAGCGCTCTCAATATGTGAACTATATAATGTTTGAATAGAATCAATAACTAATAATTGCGGTTGAATAGCTTCAGCTTGAGTGAAAATATTTTGAAGATTGGTTTCAGTTAAAATAAAACAATCTTTATTTTCCATTCCAATTCTTTCAGCACGCATTTTAATTTGCTGTTCACTTTCTTCACCTGAAACATAAAGTATACGAAGATTTGTTTCCATTACAGCTAATTGTAATGTTAACGTAGATTTACCAATTCCAGGCTCTCCACCAAACAATATAAGTGAACCAGGAACAATACCTCCTCCTAATACACGATTAATTTCATTATCTTTTAAAATAATTCTAGCATAATTCTGACTTTCAATTGCTTGAAGTGCTTGTGGCTTTGCAGTTCTTCCAGAAGTAGAAAAAGCTACAACTTGTGACGAATTATTTTTTTCTATCACTTCTTCCACAAAAGTGTTCCACTCACTACAAGATGGACATTTACCCATCCATTTTGGTGTTTCATAACCACAATTTTGACAGAAAAATGCCGATTTTACTTTTGCCATTTTGAATTATTTGGAGATTAAAATTAAGAAGAATAATAATAGAAACCGTTCTCTCAAAAAAGTGTTTTTATAAAATTAAGGTTTTAGTAAAGGAATCGTTATTTCAACCATTGTACCTTTCTCTAAATCAATCACTTGATGTCCATATTTTTTGTTTTTCCTATTATTGAAAGAATTCAAACGTTCGATTGTTATTTTTTCACCATAAGAAATATATTCAAAACCATTTTGAATATTATTTTCTTTAGCGATTGTTGTTTTTCTTCCTATCCCATTATCAATAACTTGACATTTTAAAGTTGAATCATCAATATATATCAAATTGATTTCTATAATATAATCTTTCCTGTTTTCAATAAAACCATGTTTAATTGAATTCTCAATAAATGGTTGTATCAACATGTTTGGAATCCTATATATCGCATCATTATGATTCAAATTACAATTGATTTTCCATTCAAATTTATCTGA
>CALPRR020000162.1 GCA_943326025.2 Candidatus Kuenenia stuttgartensis
AAAGCAATAACCTACTTACCTGCACAATCGTGGGATTTTAAAATCTACACTCGCTGGGGTGAAATTGTATTTGAAACATTTGATCAAGATGAATTTTGGAATGGAATGTATAAAGGAAAAAAAGCTACTGATGGAATTTATAACTATCATTTAATCTATGAATCGTGTGAAAGTTCAGACAATGTTCATGAACTTCATGGCTTCGTTACCTTGATACGTTAAAGTTGAATCGAAAGACTCACTTTGTACATTAGGTTTTCTTTCACATAAGGACTTGTATTAGTTCCATATTTATAAAAAACACCCATACCAATTCTAGAAAATCCAGAAACGAAAATTCCATCTAGAATCATCCCTGCTTCATAGTATCCTTTGGATAAAGTTGAGAAACTAGCTGTATGTTCTGTTGGATTTGAAAAATAACCATAACCTATTGCATGGTGAAATCCAAGTTGGGGTTTTGTGAATTTCAAATTTGTTTTCATCGCTCGAAACGTAAAACGAGTAAATAAATTAACTTGCTGCTTTGAAAAATAAGTCGATGGAAGCATTGTTTCAAAGGTATTTTTGATTGATAAATTCCCATTTCCACCAGTTCCTATTGCAGCTTGTTGAAGAAATAAAGGAACGTTACCAATTGTTTGTCCATAATGAATTAGCCAATTTAATTTTCCAATTGTTTTTATGCCTACATCTTGAGATACATCAATAATCAATCTTGAGTAATCATATTTAGAATCATAAATTCCCTTAATACCTTTTGTGTATTTAATTTTCAACTTCGGATATTTAGTCCCTTTTCCGATACGATTATCGCCCATTTGCATTACTTTTTCTCGAATATTCCAATTCATTTCAGTGAATGTTTCTGCTAAATCAAACGGAGACTGGGAAGAAACTATAGAAGCAGAAGGAATTTGAAAAGTGTAATTATCCGTTAACCAGATACGTTGATAATTTACTCCTAGCGTCACTTTAAAATTTGAAGAAATAAAACCTGATAAAGATGTTTCAGCCAATCGTTGATATTCCATGTTTTTAATATAAATATGACGGTAATTTTCATCATTACTTAAATTAAATCCTTCTTTTTGAAATGAATATCCTCCTCTTTCAATCAAATCGTAATGATATTTTAAATTCCATTTTATTGAATGTGAATTGTTTAATTTAAATTCCGCAAAACCACCATATTTCCATTGTTCATCTTTAGTGGCCCATCCAGCGTAACCACCAATCGTTCCTTTTTTAAATGTTTTATAAGATGTTTCTAAGCCCATTCCAAAACGGTAACCTTCAAATAGCTTATAATCAATGATTTTTGTAATATCCATATTGACATAACCTAATGGCAACTTTCCTTGTAATAAACTAGTAATCGCTCTTAACTTGTAATCTAGATGCTCTTTTTTGGAAACACTATCTAAAACGCGATAGGTATTTTTCTCTTTTTCAGTGATTTTAAAAACTCGTAGCGAATCCCATTCTTTTTCGCTTTTATAATTGGCATCTTCCGAAGTTACCAATGTAGTATTGTTTAAAGATCGTTTCATTTTACTTTCAGGATTAAGCACAATATTTTTTATGTACATATTACCCTTTCCTTGAATATAGCCATTTTTTAATCCACCAATTTGTATGGAAGGAAGTTTTATTTCAGTTGAAAGTTTGGAAGGAAACCATTTCTTGTTTTCAATAAAAGCATACTCCTGAATCACTTTCAGTTTTGCACCTCCAATTGAATCCAATGGTTCAACGATTACTTTTTCAACTGCAAAACCATTGGTGTTAATGTATAGTTGTCCTTTTAAGCCATCAAAATTTTTATCTTTTCTTGGTCTAAATGAAATGGTGAAAACCGTATCTGCTCCAACAAATGTTGTATCTTCAATTAAAAAGAAATATCGCTTCGTTCCTCCAAATGCAATCGGATTGACATACGATTTCCCAAAAATTTCAAATTGATTCTCATAAAAGCTAAACGATTGCATTTCATTAGCAAAAGAAGACAACATTGGATCTGTAAAACCTGAAACCTTGTAAGCTGTAATTTCTTCCTTATCCCTTGAAGGTGGAGTAAAAGTTCTAGTTGATGCACTTTCTAAGAGCATTAAATACTTAGAATTAAAATATTTTTTAATTAACAGCAAAGTAGTGTCTTTTGTGGTGTCTGATATCGAAGCCATTGCTTCTTCATTTAAATCAAAAATATATTTACTGTATGAATCATAAGTAAAAGCATCATTATGGGTTGGACTATTGATCTTTCTTCTTTCAATAACCTGATTCATTATTCGATGTGCTGGATTTTCCCCAGGAATTATTTTTACTTCCTCAATACTTGTTGCTAATGGATTTAAAATGATTTCATTTCCAATCGTATTTTTGACAATTACAACTGTATCCTTAAATCCAAAAGTGGAAATTTTTAATGAGACTACTTTAGCTGTGTCAATAGTAAATAATCCATCAATATCGGTAAGAATTGGAACTCCATCATTTGGAATAACTTTTGAAAAAGGAATTGCGACAAATGTCTGATTTTCTTTAATTTGAAATTTGATCTGTGAAAATAAAGATGTAGTTAGTAGAATCGATATTAGAATGAAGATGTATTTCATAAATATAGTTTATTGATAGGCCAAATTTAAAGCCCATTTAAGACACAAATTAAGTTAAAAAAAAGGATTATATATCAATTGTATTTGTCAACGAAGTTTTTTCGAATAAATTTTATTAAATTCGCAACCTAATTTTTAAACAATAGATAATGTCATATTTATTTACATCAGAATCAGTTTCTGAAGGACATCCAGATAAAGTAGCTGATCAAATTTCAGACGCATTAATTGACAATTTCATGGCATTTGATCCAACGTCTAAAGTTGCATGTGAAACATTAGTAACAACTGGTCAAGTAGTATTGGCTGGTGAGGTGAAAACAAAAACATATTTAGATGTTCAAAGCATTGCTAGAGAAGTAATCAGAAAAATTGGATATACTAAATCAGAATATATGTTCGAAGCGAATTCTTGTGGAATTCTTTCAGCAATTCATGATCAATCAGACGATATCAATCAAGGTGTTGATAGAGTTGTAGCAAATGATGATTTCGAGGCAAAAGCAAATGCTCAAGGTGCTGGTGACCAAGGAATGATGTTTGGTTATGCAACTAAAGAAACAGAAAATTATATGCCATTAGCGTTAGATTTAGCGCACAAAATATTACAAGAGTTATCTTACATCAGAAACAATGAGCCAAATTTAATTGGTTATTTACGTCCAGATGCTAAGTCTCAAGTTACTATTGAATATTCTGATGACAATGTTCCTCAAAGAATTGATTCAATCGTAGTTTCTACACAACACGATGACTTCGCTACAGAAGCTGAAATGTTAGCTAAAATTAAAAGTGATATCATTTCTATCGTAATTCCTCGTGTTAAAGCTAAATTGAAACCAGAATTACAAGTATTGTTTACTGATGCAATTCAATACCATATCAATCCAACTGGAAAATTCGTAATTGGTGGACCACACGGAGATACTGGTTTAACAGGAAGAAAAATCATCGTAGATACTTACGGCGGAAAAGGAGCTCACGGTGGTGGTGCTTTCTCAGGAAAAGATCCATCAAAAGTTGACCGTTCTGCAGCTTATGCAACACGTCACATTGCTAAAAACTTAGTAGCAGCTGGATTAGCTGACGAAGTTTTAGTTCAAGTTTCTTATGCTATTGGTGTTGCTAAACCATGTGGTTTATACATTAACACATACGGTACTGCAAAAGTTGATAAAACAGACGGTGAAATCGCTAGAATTGTTGAAGGAATTTTTGATTTACGTCCTTATGCAATTGAGCAACGTTTGAAATTAAGAAACCCAATATACAGTGAAACTGCTGCTTACGGACACATGGGACGTAAAAACGAAGTAGTAACTAAAACATTCAAATCTCCAGATGGAACAATCGTTTCAAAAGAAGTTGAATTATTTACTTGGGAGAAGTTAGATTTCGTTGATAAAGTAAAAGCTGGATTCGGATTGTAAGATCTGAGTTTTTAAAATATTAAAGCCGAGAATTAACTTCTCGGTTTTTTTATATCTATTATTTCCTAATAAATCCAACCTGACCTTTTGTAATTTGTTCAAAAATCAAATCGAAATTGTAGAGCATATGACTGTATACAAAGTTTTTTCGTTTCCAATCTTTCAGAAAAATAACCTTATACTTTTTAATTAAATTCTACATTATTATTTCTGAGTTCGTTTTTGATAAACGTTTTCTTCTTTTTTATTTAAAACATCAATTAGTGTAATGCTAAATCAAAACTAAATATTCGACACTAAATTTTATTCAATCAAGCGATAGATAAAAGAATTTGTATAAAATTCAACTTCTATATACGAATAATTTTGATTTTTATTCTAATAGTAATAAATCAGTGTTGTTCAACCAATATAAAAGACTAATTTTAACTCCTTTATCGGAGTTAAGCTGAAAATCCTAAAAAGAGTAGGTACAAAATTAAATATTATGCATAAATTATTTTTTATTTTTTTAAGTGTTATTTGCATTTCATCATGCAGTACAATGTCAAAATCTTTTACAGCGAGAACTCAAAACATTAACAAGGCCGAAATTGTTCAAAATCCACTATTAGCAGATTTAGTTGTTAAAGATGAGAAAGTTTCTGGAACTGCTACTGGAAAATCAATGTACAAAGAAACAGTTAAACAAGAAGCAATTGCAAATGCTTTAAAAGGATTAAATGCAGATGTATTAATTGAGCCTGCTTATGAAATAGCAACAATTAGTGATAAAATTACAGTAACAGTAACTGGTAGACCAGCGTTTTATAAAAATTTCAGAACTATAAAATCGGAGGATATTGAGTTAATACAAAAACAAAAAGCTGTTAATTTGGAAACAAACATAACTAAAGATAGCTCACAAACAAAAGCAGAACCAGAAGTAAAACAAAAGAAAAAAGGAAAAGTATTAGGAGTAATAGCGTGTATCGTTTTACCTATATTTTTAATAAGTTCACTGATGCAATAATAATTAAGAAAATACTCAAATTTAAAATAATATGAAAAAATCATTTATAATAGTAATAGGAGCTTTGTATCTAACATCATGTAGTACAGTAGCTAAATCTTACACAGCAAGAACACAAAACATTAATAAAGGAGAAATAATTCAAAACCCTCTTTTGGTAGATTTAGAAGTGAAAGATGTAAAAGTTTCTGGAACTGCTACAGGTAAAACAATGTACAAAGAAACAGTTAAACAAGAAGCTGTTGCATCTGCATTGAAAGGATTAAATGCAGATGTATTGATCGAACCTTCATATGAAATTACAACAATTAGTGATAGAATTACAGTAGTAGTTTCTGGAAGACCTGCTTTCTATAAAAATTTCAGAACTATTGAAGAAAAAGATATTAAATTGTTAAATGAATTGAAAACAATTAATATTAAGACCAACTAAAATATATCATTATTTTTAGAATAGGAGAATGTTTATAAATATTTTAAACAATCTCCTATTTTATAACTCTACCTAACGGAAAATTGGTTTTAATTTATAAAAAATATAATCTTTTGTAAAAGACTATTTCCCAATAAATCCAACCTGACC
>CALPRR020000163.1 GCA_943326025.2 Candidatus Kuenenia stuttgartensis
AGAATAAGTTGCTCCCCAAATACAATTATTACTCTCTAAAAGCTTAACTACTCTAGGGTTAGATATTCGAAAATGATTGGTGTAAGATTTTAATTTCTTTGAATTTTTTAAATTCATTACAATTATACCAGTATTTGTAGCTAACCATATTTCATCTTTGCGCAATAGGATATCTTTAACAATAATACCTTTGTCGATTATTTTATCTAATAATTGAAAATGAGAGTTTTCTGAATATCTAATTCTGAAAAGCCCCATATTGGTCCCTAAATAAATAATATTTGAAAATGGTTTTTGAACAGCTTTGTGAATTGTAATTCCACTTTTTAAATAGAATGCTTTTCCTTGGTTAATTTTAGGATTGTATACAACTATTTTATTTCCTCCAGTAATTAAAAAAAGTGAATCAGAAAAAATAGAAATATCTTCAAGTGATTCTCTTGGTTTAAGTACATCGCAAGAATGAAAAGTTAATTTTTTTGTATCTAAATTTACATTAATAAGACCATCTCCATCCGTGGTGCAGTATAGTTTATTGTTAATAATTTCACCATCAGCAACAGGTAGAATTCTAGTTGTTACGTTTTTAATTTCACTACCTCGCTCAAAAATATAAGGGAAACTTAGAAAGTAACATTTATCTTTATTTTCTATGATACTTCTCCGAACAATTACATTATAATCCTTTAAAAGTAAGAAATCATTTACAGGTTCGCTTAAATGAGGGTTATTCGTTATTTTAGATATACCTTGATTAGTTCCAATTAATAAGCAGTTTTCAGATATTCTACAAATTAAGCGATATTCTAAATTCTGTTTTATACCATAAACTAAAGACTTGTATTGTTTATTAAATTTAACATTGATTATTCTTTTTCTTTCTATAAACATATGATTTCCAGATTTATCTTCTCTGAAAAAATTGATTTGAATCTTACCAATCATTTCGGGATGCTTGACCAAGAATCCATTTTTAATTATCCTAACGGTATTTCCATCGCAATGAATAATTCCATATTTTTCAGAACGTGATAAAGTGCCTAAATTGACTACCTCTTGTGTGGGTATATAATTACGTTTCTTTTTATTCTTGAGGGATATTTTTAGAACCCCTTTAAAAGCTAAACTTAAATATATATTTTCTTTGTAAATAAGCAAATTGTCTTTTGGATTTACTTTAAAATGTAGTGTAAATAACTTTTTATTTTTAACATTGACAACTAAATTCCCTGATTCAAAAAGAAATGCAGAAGTGTCTCCAGAAATACTGATTGATATTGGTTTTGAGGAGTAAATCTTTTGAAACGAAAGCTTTTTAGGATCAAGTTTGATAAGACCATCGCCTTGAGTAAGTAGATAGAGAAAAGCCCCGTTTCTTTGAATACTATTTATTCTATTATCCTTAAAAATAGTGGGGTGTGTATTGCTGTTAAAATTAACAAAATTATAACCGTCATACCTTGAAAGTCCATTTTCTGTTGCTACCCAAACAATCCCAAGGTTGTCTTTTACAATATCATTTATTTCATTATTTGGAAGGCCATCATCAACATTATAAAGAGTAACTTTTTCATGATAATATTGACCAATTACATGCCCAGAGTAAAATAGTAAAAAATAAAAAATTAATAATTTCATTTTACAAAAAATGTGTTTTCTAAGTTTTTATTTAAAATTTTATGAATACAAAATTACTTTCTTAATGAGTAAATCTGTTTTTTTTTAAAATAAATATATCAAATACACATCTTTATGTGTATTGGTTGATTTCTATTGTATTACTTGTAAAACTAATTTTACCATCATTAATAGTTATTGAACAAAATAACGTGTTAGATTAATTTTATGGTACATTTAAAAGGATTCGGAAAACACCTATTGCAATTGGCAATGGTCACTTTTTTGGTTTTCATTAGTAATTACAACTTGGCACAAGATGCCGATGGAGATGGAATCGTTAACAATCTTGATATCGATGATGACAACGATGGTGTATTAGATGCTACTGAAGCATCTAATTGTTATATGTCTACCGATAATTGGAACCTTCTGAATAAGACACTATATATAAGTGTAACGTCTCAGTTGAATCCGCTTGCGCCAAACACTAATTTTAATGCCTTATCAGACAATGCTGCGGCGGTGGCTGCTTTACAGTTTTCGACAGCAACGGCACAATCTCAATTGAATAAGGAAATTTTTAAAGTTACTTTTTCTCAACCTGTTCAATTGGATGCTTGGTATATTAAAAAAACCACTGCAACACAAATTTTTGCAGCAACTGCTACAAGTATAAAAATGCAGGGCTCCAATGATAACGTTACATGGACTGATTTAACTGCCGCCATTGCATCACCAGCAAATGCAACCAACGTTACGGTTAACGGAGGTGTTTCACTTACAAATTCAAATAAGTTCACAGTAACAACCAATGCAGGTACATATAAATATTACCGCATTTATGGTGTTGCTGCTGCAAATATTTTAGCTGGTATAGCTAGTGAGTTTTACTTCGATATTAATTCGAGTACTTATGTTCCATCTTTTTTCCCTTTGTCTACTTGTGTAGGTGTTGATACGGATGGTGATGGTATTGGCAATCAATTAGACTTAGATTCTGATGGTGATGGTTGTTCGGATGCTTTTGAAGCAGGAAGTTCACTTACACAAACAAGTACAACATTATATACAACTGGGGCTGATGCAAACGGTAATGGTTTACTAAACATTTATGAGTCCGCAACAGCACATACAATAAATTATACTTCATCTTATAATCCAATTGCACTTGGGACAAATTACGCTTCATGTATTGATACAGATTTAGATGGCATTAATAATACAGATGATATAGATGATGATAACGACGGTATTGTAGATGTTATTGAAGCGCCCGGTTGTTATTTCGGAATTGATGATTGGAATATTGCTGACAAGTCAATATATGCTAAAGTATCTTCACAACTTAATACACTTGCACCAAACACAGATTTTAATGCATTAACAGATAATGATGGTGCTGCAGCTGCTTTACAGTTTTCAACAGCCACAGCACAATCCCAATTGAATAAGGAAATTTTTAAAGTTACTTTTTCTCAGCCTGTTAAACTAGATGCTTGGTACATTAAGAAAACAACTGCCACTCAAATTTTTGCAGCAACTGCTACAAGTATAAAAATGCAGGGTTCCAATGATAATGTGACATGGACCGATTTAACAGCAGCCACTGCATCACCAGCAAACGCCACCAACGTAACGGTTAATGGCGGTGTTTCGCTCACAAATTCAAATAAGTTCACTGTAACCACTAATGCCGGCAACTATAAATATTACCGCATTTATGGTGTTGCTGCTGCAAATATTTTGGCAGGTATAGCAAGCGAATTCTATTTTGATGTAAACAGTAGTGCATATGTTTCATCTTCATTTCCTCTTGCATCCTGCACAGCGATAGATACAGATAATGACGGAATTGCAAATAGATGGGATTTAGATTCTGATGGTGATGGATGTTCTGATGCTAAAGAAGCAGCAACAACAACATCTACAGCAGCAAATTTCACACATGCATCACCTTACGGAACAAACGGTTTTGCAAATGCTTTAGAAACTTCTGCTGATAACGGTATTTTTAACGGAACGTATAGTTATTATTTTGCAAACGATAATACTTTCAATGGTTGTGTCGATTCAGATAATGACGGCGTAGTAGATGTTGTAGACATCGATGATGATAATGATGGTATCTTGGATTTTACCGAACAAGGTTCTTGTTCCTTTCCTCAAAATTCGATTACAGACCTTACCTTTACTGGTTTAGCTAATGTTACTACCACGTCCAATTCAATTTCTGCACTTTCTACATCTAATGGGAATTGGAGAAGCAGTTATTCAGATCAAACGTTTAAATTACCGATACATCTAGAGTACACTACAATTGGGGGATTGGCGAATACTCAAGGCATGATTGGATTACTTCCAGTCGGAAACACCCAAACAACGGGTAACTATAATGACGGAGCTTATAAAATTTTTCATAACCCTAATGGTAATATACTAGGTTATATGCCTAAGGCATGGAACTTTACCTTACCGTATACAGCAGGGCAAGTCATGTCAATTGATATTTCGGCATCTGGAATTGTTACAGTAAAACAAAATGGGGTACAAATTAGAAAATTTAAAGGGAAAGTGGCCGATTATAAAATAGCCATTAGCCATGTATATGGAACAGTTACACGACCTTATAACAATTTAATCTTAACATCATTTGCTCCAAACGGAGTTTGTAATGATATAGATACAGATGGAGATGGTATTGTAAATCGATTGGACACGGATTCGGATGGCGATGGTTGTAATGATGCTGTTGAAGGTGGAGCAACTGTTCAAAATGCGACAGTAGTGCCATTCTCTTCAGTCGGATCAAATGGATTAGCAGATGTTTTGGAAGATCCAGTTGGTAGTGGTTATATTAATTATGACGATATCTATTCAACGTTTGCAATTGAAGATTCATTAATTGCTTGTGCCGACAACGATGCCGATTTAGTATTAGATTACATTGATATTGATGATGATAACGATGGAGTGCTTGATCTTGAAGAACAAGCCAATTGTGTTTCTCCTGCAGAAATTTTAGAAGATTTAGATTTCACAGGAAATACAACCGTAGCTGCTTTTGATACACAAATTAGTGGTATTGCAACTGCAGCTGCTGCTAACACAAGTGGATGGACTTCGAGTTATTCAACCAAAGAATTTAACTTACCAATTCACCTAGAGTTTACAACGGCTTTAGACGCCATTAACGGAATGATAGGGTTGGCACCAACCAAAGACTTTTCAAATAATACCGTAACTCAGGTGGTCAACCATTGGCAGGATGCTACGAGTTACAAATATTTTTTTAATACACTTAATAAGTATTTGGCTAAAATGCCTTCAAACACATTGAATGTTGGCGAAACTGCTTACACTGCAACTCAGTTGTTTGAAATTGACATCAATGAAAGCGGTGTTTTAACTGCTACTGTTAATGGGGTCATGATGCATCGTATTCAAGCGCCAATTTGTACTTATCAATTAGTAGTAAGTGGGGGAAACACTGGAGAAAAAACATTTAATAATTTTATTTTAACTTCAAAAAGCGCAAGAACGACGTGTGATGATATTGACACAGATGCTGACGGTATTGTAAATCGTTTTGATTTAGATTCTGACGGCGATGGTTGTAATGATGCAGTTGAAGCGGGTGTTGGTAATGCAACCACTATAGTTCCTTTAACAGGAGCGGTTGGTTTAAATGGACTTGTAAATTCAAAGGAAACAGCAGTTGATAATGGGATAGTAACATATAGTTCAACCTATCCGTTTTATGCACTGAATGTAGATCAAAATGTGTGTTTGGATACGGATGCTGATAACGTTGGAAACCTTACAGATTTAGACGATGAAAATGATGGAATTCCTGACTACATTGAGATGAATTGTAGCTCCCCATTGTTTGTAAATAAAACAACCGATGCTGTTACAAAAAAATTAACAGGAAGCATACTAAAGGAAACTGGTGATATCAACTATGAAATAACCATGTCTGGTCCTGGTGTTACAAACCCAGGTATTTAT
>CALPRR020000164.1 GCA_943326025.2 Candidatus Kuenenia stuttgartensis
ACTTGCCAATATGGCCGATCGAAAATTGGTTATGGCTGATGGAAACCTATTGTAATTGTAATTTTAGATTTTGAATTTTAAATTTTGAATGATTGATGTATCGATTTAAAAAAAAGTCTGAATTAATCGCATTTTTGGATGAAAAGGCTGAGCAATATAATTCAACTGAATTTATTCAAACAGATCCAATTCAATTACCTCATCGTTTTTCAAAAAAAGAAGACATTGAAATTATCGGTTTCCTAGTTTCTACAATTGCTTGGGGAAATCGCACAAGCATCATCAAAAACGGAGAAAAATTAATCGAAATCATGGAAAATTCCCCGTTTGAATTCATCCAAAATTACAACGATTCTTCTGCTAAAGACTTACAGTTCGTTCATCGTACTTTTAATACCTATGATCTTGATTTTTTCTTTCGAAGTATAAAAAATATTTACCTCCAAGGAGGACTTGAAAAGGCCTTTTCTCCCCACTCTTCAGTGTTTGGTTCTCAAGGTAGAATCATCAATTTTAGAACTGAATTTTTAGAAACCTTACACGAACAACGCTCTGAAAAACACATATCAAATCCAGCCGGAAACTCAGCAGCGAAGAGGCTTAACATGTTCCTAAGATGGATGTGCAGAAAAGATGAAAAAGGAGTTGATTTCGGAATTTGGGATTCGATTCCTATGAGTGAACTTTCAATTCCACTTGATGTTCACACAGCAAATGTTGGCAGAAAATTAAATCTAATTACTAGAAAACAAAATGATGGCAAGACGTTAGACGAAATCATGTCGCATCTCCGAGAATTTAATAATGAAGATCCTTCCAAATACGATTTTGCATTATTTGGATTGGGAGCTTTTGAGAAGTATTGATTGAATTTCAGTCTTATCTTTAAAAAAGTTATTATATTACATGTTAAATTTGCTACAATGAAATTTCTCTCTCTACTTATTTATATAATTATTTCTTTAAATAGTCACAGCCAAAAAACTTATTATAAGCATTCTTATAAAATTACACCTTACCTAGAATCTCATCACAATAGCGTTAAAATTGACACCTTAGATTTTAATTCTAAATTCAATTTGCAAATGACTTTTACAGATCACAATGATCAACCTCTAAAGAATATAATAATTGATTTAAAAAATGTTGACACTTCTTTAACTTTAATAACTGACTCACTTGGTATGATTGAATTGAATAGCGATTTTAAAATATTTAAAATTGATATTCATGAAGAAAAATATCAAAAAATTCAAAGTCTAATTCTATTGCAAAATCACCATTTAATTAGCTATAAGATAAAACTATGTGAATTAAGCGATTTAGATAATTTATATTTCATCAAATCAAACGAAAAATTGACCGAAGAAGAGATTAGTGATATTAGAGAATGTATCGAAAACAGTCCGAAAATTGAAGATTGTAATATGGAAGGTGATTTTATTATTGTAGTCCAAAATAAAAAATCCTCACTATAAAAATAATGAGGATTCATTTTGTCATTTATAATTTCTAGCCACCCTTTTTTATCTGTATTGGTGAAGCTGCTGGAGAACTAGCTGGTTTATTAGTTACTTTCACAGGCGAACTTGAAGGTGTTTCCGTTGATTTAGATGGTAAATTAATTTTCACAGGACTACTGGTTGAATTAGTTGGATTTTGTTTTGAAGGATTTGAAGCTGGAACAGAATTATTATCCCCTCCAAAAATTGATGGATTCGCTTTAATAGTTTCATTCTGTTTTGAAGAAACAGATGTTGGCTTTTCTGAACTTGTAGGAAGCGTTTGAGGAGTTGAAGTTGGAGCTGAATTAGGATTCTTCTCATTTGATTTTTCAAGAACTTCAGTAGGCTTAACACTGTTTGTATTAACTGCTTTTCCATTTTCTCTTTCTGAAATTGGTTTATTTACTTCCCTAACAGGAGTAGGTATTTTAGTTAAAACAACTCCATTCGTTGGATCTACTATAACAGGACGAGGTGAAGGAGGAATATTTAAATAGGCATTATCAAAAATACAACCTTTTAAATCTTCTCCTGTAATTCCCATTTCTTGGCATTTACGACTTGCATTCGTTCTTTGTTTAGCGCTTAAATCACCAACTGTTCTGTGAACTGTCGGGAAATTAACATCTGTAAAAGAAGCTGTATTTTGTCCTACTCCATAATCAAATAATGAAGTTAAATCAGTAATTCTCCAGCTTGAACCAAAATCTCGTGTTAAACGATCCAAATAATCTTTTTCTTGATTATTTGCAGTTTGAGTAATTTCTCTATCTCCAAAAACAGTACTATACTTACTCATAGAAGTATACAAATCTGAATTATTATTTCCTCTTACAGATAAATCATCTTTTGGAGTTCCATTGGCATTTCCTAATAATCCTTCATATCCACCCATAACACATGGATAAATAAATGTAGAAACATTCATTGTACTGAAACGAATATTATTGCTCATTTGAAGCGTTACTTTTTCTCCTGTTGGCCAAGTAACAATGTAATCATTCCCTTTGCTTCTAACTGTCCCACCATGAGGTAAAAAATAAGTACTTGAAGTCACTCGAATTGGAGCACCTTCTAAACGAATGGGTGTAGAAATATCAGAATCAGGTTTTTCATTGGCATAAAAACACAAACGATCACCACCAACATTCATTGCAATCGCTGTATTTAATGAAAAATCATTTCCACTTGCAGATTGACGAGCTTGAACATTTACATAACCCGTTTGAGATTTCGCTAAAGTAAATTCGCCAACAGATTGTAATGAAAAAGAATTACCATCAAAAGACGAAAAATGTGGATCTCCATAAGTTCTTCCTGAAGTAGTTTTACAAGTTGATCTTGAGAAAAATTCAGAAACAAACAACCATAAACCAGAATTTTGAGCCAATGTCGGATCGTTTCTTCGTGAGTCTGAAATTGTTTTTAATTTTTCTTTTCGTTCGAATGGTAAAACAGAATACATTTCAAAAGGTGTGAAATCCTCTGGAAAAGTTCTTGCTGGAATTGGATTATTTTGAGCCATTGCTAACAAACTATTTGAAAGCCACTCACCACGAACCGAATCCCATTGAACTAATTCTGATTTAATTTCATCATACTCTTTCACTGTTCTTGTATCTTGAGAAAAAGCTAAGTTTAAACTCGTGATGCTAAATGCAAAACTTAATAAAATGTATCTAATTTTCATATTCATTCGTTTTATGTTTCGAATTTAATTTTTCAATTACTGTGCCAAACAAAATTAAAATTCAATCTATAACTGTAACATTTTGTTAATTTATCGTTATTAATCTGTTTTGGTTAAGATACTTAAGTTGTTTTGAAATAAATCATTTTTCATTTTTTATCTAACTTGCTATTAGTTTAAATTGAAAGTTCGTTTTTAGATTTCTACTCCACAGAAATATGAAAGCGAACTTTTGATCTTTATTTAATATATTCCTTAAATTTAACTGATTTTTAAATTTCAAGATGAATATATATTTTAAACTTATCGACAAAACTTCACTAAACGAAGTGCTTGAGCTTTTTAAAATTGCTGCAACATCCATTCAAAAAAAGAATTTAACGCAATGGAGTCAATGGTTAAATCCAACTGAAAAAGATATTGAATGGCTTTTAGATGGGTTCGATAAAAATGAATTTTATTATGCCTATAATGACGAAAATGAGCACATTGGAATGTTTCGCTACCTTAATACAGATGAAGTTTATTGGGAAACTCAAAACCCTCAAGCGAGATATGTTCATTCATTAGTTGTGAAAAAAGAATTCGGTGGACAAAATTTAGGTGCATTGATATTGAGAAAAATTGAAGATAAAATTCTGGAAGATCACTGCTCCATTTTCAGATTAGATTGTAATGCAGCCAATCCTTATTTGATTCAATTTTATGAAAATTTAGGCTTCAAACAAGTAGGTACTTTTCATAAAAATGCTACATCTTCATTTAATTTATATGAGAAAAACTTGTTAATAAAATAATCTTTTACAGAGTTTAATTTTCATTAAATTTACCGTAAAATGAACCAATATGAACTCAGAAATCTCAACAGAAGAATTACATAAAGAATTTATTTCTAAAATTTGTCAAACTGGTAAAGTTTGGGCGTTGGAATATAACGATGAGTTTGCTTCTGCCGATTCTGAAGAATATGAAGACGAAGAAGGAAATCCTGCTGAAATGATTTGTTTTTGGTCTGAAGAAAGTAAGGCGCAAGAATGCATCAATAAAGAATGGAAAAATTATAAAATAGAAGTAATCTCGCTAAGTGAGTTTATTGAAAACTGGTGTATTGGTATGTCCAACGATCAATTATTGATTGGTTCAGACTTTACGAAACAACGAATCGGTCATGAATCAGATCCTTTAGAAGTTATTTTAGAAATTAATGAAGAATGCTTATTGAAAAAATTCAATATTAAATTGGAAAGTTATCCTAGCCTAGTTGAATTAGCAAAAGAAATACGAAATGTTTTAATTTCAGAATAAAACAAAAAAAATCCGAAGGTTATTCCTTCGGATTTTTTTTGTTTTCAACTTCTTTTACTTTTAATCGCTTTGCATCTTTGAGTGACTTATTCAACATCCACTCTATCTGACCATTGACACTGCGAAATTCATCTGCAGCCCATTTTTCAATAGCCTTCATTGTTTCAGCATCAATTCGTAAAGCAAATGATTTTTTCTCAGCCATGATCTATTGATTCAATGTTCCTGTATTAATTACTGGTTTTGTTTCACTATCACCACATAAAACAACCATCAAGTTACTCACCATAGCCGCTTTTCTATCTTCATCAAATTCGATGATTTCTTTTTCAGATAACAACTTTAATGCACTTTCAACCATTCCAACTGCTCCTTCAACAATTTTATGTCTTGCTGCAACAACTGCTGATGCTTGTTGTCTTCTCAACATTGAATGAGCAATTTCTGGAGCATATGCTAAATAACCAATTCTTGCTTCAATTACTTCAATTCCAGCTAAAACTAAACGTTCTGTAATTTCTTTTTCTAAAGCAGAATTAACATCATCAAAATTTGTACTTAATGTAATGGTTGCTCTTTCATCTTCGAAATGATCGTAAGGAAATGAACCTGCTAATTTACGAACAGCTGAATCCGTTTGTACTTTAATGAAGTTCTGATAGTTATCTACATCAAACGTTGCTTTGTAAGTATCTTCTACTTTCCAAACCAAAATAACACTAATCAAAATTGGATTCCCCATTTTATCATTCACTTTGATCTTTTCACTTTCAAAGTTTCTAGCTTTCAACGATAAAGTCGTTCTTGTGTATAAAGGATTCATCCAAAACAAACCATTGTCTTTTACACTTCCTTTATATTCTCCAAACAATAGAAACACTTTCGAATTGTTTGGACTAATTACGTTTAATCCTATTAATAACAAAAGGGCCACTGGAATTAGAGCTCCTCCTAAAATGTAATTTTTAATGCTGAATCCAACGATGATTCCTACAATTAATAAAACAACCATCACTAAAGCTAATTTCCCGCTTAATGGTTGTAAAACTTGTTCTTTTTTCATGATTATTTTATTTAAATTGATATTAAATTGATATCAC
>CALPRR020000165.1 GCA_943326025.2 Candidatus Kuenenia stuttgartensis
AACAAGAATTTCAATACTTTGCGACTTCTCGAAATAAAATAAAATTTGGTTTCAACTCAATTCATCACAGTATCATTCCTGGACAAATTGAAGCTAGTGCTGGTTCTGGTGTAAACACAATCAAATTAAAACCAAAATTAAGCTGGGAAAACGCTGTTTTCTTAAGTAATGAATGGACAGCTACTGAAAAAATAAACATTAACTACGGTCTAAGAGGATCAGCTTTTTCGTTATTAGGAAATGGTGGAGAATTTTACACTTATGATTCACAAGGATTAATTGCCACAACTGATACTTTTTCAACTAATAAAATCATTAATACCTATTATAACTTAGAACCAAGAGTTTCTGCTAGTTTTGTTTATTCGAAAACAGCATCTATTAAAGGTGGTTATTCTAGAAATGTTCAAAATGTTCACTTAATTTCAAATTCAACAGGTGATAATCCAACAGATATTTGGATTCCTAGTAGCCAAAATATCAAACCAGAAATTTCTGATCAAGCTTCTTTAGGTTGGTTTAAAAATTTTTATGATAACAAATATGAAGTAAGCGTTGAATCATACTACAAAGCCATGCAAAATCAAATTGACTATAGAGATGGAGCAAACACACAAGCTAATAATTTATTAGAAGGTGAGTTATTATATGGTATTGGAAGAGCTTATGGTTTGGAGACATACATAAAAAAAACATCAGGAAAATTTACTGGCTGGATTAGTTATACATTATCTAGAACTGAGAAAAAGATTAATGGAGTAAACAATGACGAATGGTATGCTGCTAAACAAGATAGAACCCATGATTTATCAGTTGTAGGTATATACGATTTGAATAAGAGAATTACTATCTCAGCGACATTTGTTTACTATACAGGTAACGCTGTTACTCTTCCTTCAGGTAAATACTACATGAATAATCAAGTTCAATGGTTGTATACTGAAAGAAATGGGGGTAGAATGCCTGCTTATCATAGAATGGATTTAGCTTTAACTTGGTACACAAAGCCAAAAGCTAAATATGAAAGCAGTTGGAATTTTTCAATTTTCAATCTTTACGGTCGTGAAAACGCATATAGCATTTCTTTCAGAGAAAGTGCTGACGGGACTAAAACAGAAGCGGTTCAAACTAGCTTATTTAAAATCATCCCTTCTATTTCTTATAACTTCAAATTTTTATAATGATGAATATTAAAAAACTTATTTTTTCAGGAATTATCGGACTTTTTGTTGTTACAAGTTGCCAAAAAGTAATTAACATTGACTTAAAAGATTCGACACCTCAATACGTAATTGAAGGACAAGTTAATAAAGGTGATTCAGTTCATATCATTTCAATTACGAAATCTTCTCTGTTCAGCGCAAACAATACTTTCCCAACTGTTAGTGGGGCTATAGTAAGTATCACAGATAATTTAGGAAATAACGAAGTATTAACTGAGTTTGAACCTGGTAAATACAAAACAGCGCATTTAGTTGCTTATGAAGAAAGAACATATACATTAAATGTTCAAGTTGATGGTAAAACATTCACATCTTCTTCTACAATGCCTAATCAGGTTAATTTAGATTATATCTTATTTATCCCTGATAGTTTTAATGAAGGCGCTTACACTCCAATTCCAATTCGTCAAGATCCCGCAGGAATTCAAAACAATTATCTTTTTGATTTATATTTAAAACGTTCTGGAGAAACAGCTTGGATTAGAGATTCAGCATTAATGGTAGGAGATGATGTATTTTCTGATGGTGTAACAACTCAACAACCATTATTTGGTCAATTAGGTAATTTTAGGCCTAATGATTCTTTGATGATAACTTTAAAATGTTTAGATCGAAGTGTTTATAAATATTTCTTCTCATTAAGCCTTAATGGTCCAAATGGTTCTGCAACACCAGCAAATCCTGTAAGTAATATTTCTGGTGGTGCTCTAGGTTATTTCTCTGCTCAAACAAAACAAACTATTAAAGTCGAAGTGCAACCTTAAATTATTTTTAGATTTGAATTTTAAATTTTGGAATACAACATCCAAAATTTAAAATTCAAAATACATCATCTAATTATTTACTTTTGGATTAGCAAACATCACCACATCTGAAGCCGAAATTTCTTGATCACATAAAATCACTAAACGCTCGATAATATTTCTCAACTCTCGAATATTTCCTGTCCAATCCACTTTTTGCAATTCCAACAAAGCCTCTTCTGAAAAAGTTTTTCTAACGATTCCATGTTCAGAACAAACCATAGTTAAAAAATGTTCAGCTAACAAAGGAATATCATCTCTTCTTTCGTTCAAAGAAGGAACGTGAATTAAGATTACAGCTAAACGATGAAATAAATCTTCTCTGAAACGACCTTCTTCTATTTCTTTTCTTAAATCTTTATTAGTTGCTGCAACAATTCTACAATCAACTTTAATATCACGCTCTCCTCCTACTCTTTGAATTACGTTTTCCTGAAGTGCTCTTAATACTTTAGCTTGAGCAGGTAAACTCATATCACCAATTTCATCAAGAAACAAAGTTCCACCACTTGCCAATTCAAATTTTCCTTTTTTATCTTTAACAGCAGAAGTAAACGCACCTTTTTCGTGACCAAACAATTCGCTTTCAATTAATTCTGATGGTATTGCAGCACAATTCACTTCAATAAATTGCATTTTTCTACGATTCGAATTATCATGTAATGAACGAGCAACTAATTCCTTTCCTGTTCCATTTCCTCCAGTAATCAAAACTCTTGCATCAGAAGGAGCAACTTTTTCAATCATCTCTTTAATCTTGATGATTCCTTCTGTCTCTCCAATAATTGAACTTCCTTTAAATTTCTTAACGGTTGTTTTTAGCTGTTTAGTCTCTTCAACTAATACCGTACGATCTTTGGCGTTACGAATTGTAACCAAGATTCTATTTAAATCCAACGGTTTTTCAATAAAATCAAAAGCTCCTTTTTTAATTGCTTGAACAGCAGTATCAATATTACCATGACCACTAATCATGATAATTGGAGATTCGATTTTTGCTTTTACGAGCTCTTCCAAAACTTCCATCCCATCCATGACAGGCATTTTAATATCACAGAAAATAATATCATATGTTCCTGAAGTAGCTTTTTCAAAACCTTCTTTCCCATTCTCAGCTTCTTCCACTTCAAAGTCTTCGAATTCTAAGATTTCTCTCAATGCTCTTCTAATTGCTCTTTCGTCGTCTATTATTAATATTTTACTCATTTTTTTTTATTTTTTTACCGCAGAGTTTATCTTTTATAAAGGTCAAAACCTGTGCCAATTATAACCACTTAAAACACTACTGATTTTCAAAATTATTTGAATTTCCAAGTGACTAAAGTTAAGACTTTTTGTTTTTCTAACTTTGCTAAAGCAAACAATTATTCATAATTTATAAATTCAACATTAGTAAGTCTTCAATAAATCTAAATTATAGCGACGACTAACGTTTGAAAAATTTCCTTTACATAACGACTTTAAATAAATAATAATTATCTTCGCATCACTAAAAATTAGAAAAAATGAATTACGACATTATAGTTATTGGAAGTGGACCTGGTGGTTATGTTACTGCTATTCGCGCTTCACAGTTAGGATTAAAAACAGCTGTAGTTGAAAGAGAATCTCTAGGTGGAATTTGTTTAAACTGGGGATGTATTCCTACAAAAGCATTATTAAAAAGTGCGAATGTTTTTGAATACTTAACTCATGCAAATGACTATGGTATCAGTGTTAAAGAAGCTAAAATTGACTTTAACTCGATGATTGACAGAAGTCGTGGTGTTGCTTCAGGAATGAGTAATGGTATTCAATTCTTAATGAAAAAGAATAAAATTGATGTCATTAAAGGTAATGGTGTTGTTAAAGCTGGAAAAAAAGTTGATGTAACAGATGAAGCTGGAAAAGTAACGGAATATACTGCTGACAAAGGAATCATCATTGCAACAGGTGCTCGTTCTCGTCAATTACCTAATTTACCTCAAGATGGTGAAAAAATTATTGGTTACCGTGAAGCGATGACATTGAAAACAAAACCTAAGAAAATGGTTGTTGTTGGATCTGGAGCTATCGGTGTTGAATTCGCATATTTCTATAACACAATTGGAACTGAAGTAACAGTTGTTGAATATTTGCCAAATATAGTTCCTGTTGAGGACGAAGAAGTTTCTAAACAATTAGAAAAATCATTCAAAAAAGCAGGAGTTAATATCATGACAAATGCTTCTGTTGAATCAGTAGATACAAAAGGCAAAGGTTGTGTTGTTACTGTTAAAACAGCAAAAGGAGAAGAAAAAATCGAATGCGATGTTGTTCTTTCAGCAGTTGGAATTGAAGCTAACATTGAAAACTTAGGTTTGGAAGATGTTGGAATCGTTGTTGACAGAGGACGAATTTTAGTTGGTGATTATTACCAAACAAATATCCCTGGATACTATGCGATTGGAGATGTTATCCCTACAGCTGCTTTAGCTCACGTTGCTTCTGCTGAAGGTATTATCTGTGTTGAGAAAATTGCAGGTCACCATCCAGAACCATTGGATTACGGTAATATCCCAGGATGTACATATTGCTCTCCAGAAGTTGCTTCAGTAGGTTTAACTGAAAAAGCTGCTAGAGATAAAGGATTAGATATTAAAATTGGTAAATTCCCTTTCTCTGCATCTGGTAAAGCAAGCGCTGCTGGAGCAAAAGACGGATTTGTTAAATTGATTTTCGATGCAAAATACGGTGAAGTTTTAGGTGCACATTTAATTGGTGCGAATGTAACTGAAATGATTGCTGAAATCGTAGCTATTCGAAAATTAGAGACAACTGGTGAAGAATTAATTAAAACTGTTCACCCTCATCCAACAATGTCAGAAGCAATTATGGAAGCTGCTGCCGCTGCATATGGTGAAGTGATTCATTTATAAGAAATAAAGAGTACAAAGAAGCCGATTCAATCAATTTTGAATCGGCTTCTTTATGGTTTATTAAATTATATAATCTCTAATTTGTTTTTACTGTTTTTAAAGAGTTTATGTTCTTGATGAATTTCAACATCTATTCTTCCTAAAAACAATCCTGCCCAACCAACTTGATTAATAATTACATTTTCTTGATTTTTGTTTTGAGTCACAAATGGTTTTTCTAGAATAGTATGGGTATGACCGCCAATTATGATATCAATATTTTCTGTTTCTTTAGCTAAAATTTTATCTGAAATTTTGTCTGTCTGATATTCAAACCCCAAGTGAGATAAACAAATAATCAAATCGCATTTCTGATTTTTCAACTCTTTTGTAATTTGGTTTGCGATTAAAATTGGATCTTGATAAACCACTCCTTCAAAATTAGCTACGGGAACTAATCCGTTTAATTCAATACCAATACCAAATACACCGATTTTTACATTCCCTTTTTGGATAATTGAATATGGCTTTATCTGATTCTTTAATTTTGAATTTGTAAAATCGTAATTCGCATTTACAAATGGGAAATTCGCATATTTTTGAGCATTAACAAACCCTTCCACTCCGATATCAAAATCATGATTACCAAGAGTTCCAACATCATAACCTAATT
>CALPRR020000166.1 GCA_943326025.2 Candidatus Kuenenia stuttgartensis
CCCAGATTACCAAGGGAAAATCAGAACAATCATATTAGATCCACCAAGAGCTGGAATTGCACCGAAAACGTTACAAAAAGTAATTGATTTAGGAGCGAATAATTTGGTGTACATCTCATGTAATCCTTCAACGCAAGCAAGAGATACAGAAACATTAATGAAAGCAGGATATAAGCTAGAAAAGCTATCGTTAGTCGATCAGTTTCCGCATACAGGACATATTGAGTCTATTGCAAAGTTTGTGAAGGCTTAATGCTGAATTGAACCATCCCGATTAAAATACGGGACAAGTTATAAGGGATTATAAGTTCATATAAGGTTGAATAATGATTTAGCTTTTTGAATGATTTATCTAAAAATCATACCGTTTATATTGGTATTTCAATTTGAAGTGCTCTTGCCTAATTACGTGAAATAAATTCAGTTTTCATATTGTTGATAATTTTACTATTTATTTTAATAAAAAGTTTAGAAATTATTTTTTTGTAGAAAATTTAAAAAATGTAATTTTTTAATAAAATTAAATTAATATATTTAAATCCGACGCTATTCGGAATTGCTTAACTAAAATCATTTTTTAATATTCAATCCAAGTAATTAATTAATAATGCTTTTAATATTTTATAATTAATATATAATTATAATGTATTGGAATCTATTTTTCATTTTTTTAATTTTATTAATGAGATACTTAACAAAATCAAGATATAAATTAGGCTTAGAATGTCCTTCAAAATTGTTTTATACCAATAAACCAAAAGAATATGCTAATATGAAATTGGACGATCCATTTTTATTAGCTCTTGCTAATGGAGGTTTTCAAGTTGAAGCTTTAGCACGATTAGAATACCCAAATGGAATATTAGTTGATGCACAAGGTGGTGAATATCAAAAAGCAATTGATGAAACTAATCGATTGTTGAGTATGGAAGAATGCATCATCTTTGAAGCAGCATTTGCATTTAATAATTTATTTATTAGAACCGATATTTTAGTAAAAAAAGGAAATAAAATTCAATTGATTGAAGTAAAAGCAAAATCTATTGATCCAACAAATGATTATAATTTTGAAGGAAAAAGAGGTGGATTAGATTCAAAATGGAAACCTTATCTTTTTGATGTTGCATTTCAACGATATGTTATTCAAAAATCTTTTCCTTCTTTTCGTATTAACTCTTTTTTGAAATTAGCTGATAAAACGAAAACAGCAAAAATTGATGGATTAAATCAATTATTTAGAATATCTAAGGAAGGAGATAAAAGAAAAGATACTATTCAGTTGGTAGGATCCTTGAATGAGATAGGTGGAACAGTATTAACAGAAATAAATATTGACTCTATAATAGATAATATTCAATCAGGTAAACATAAGTATAGTTCAAATTTTGAATATGGATTTGAGGAAGGAATTCAGTTTTTGGCAAAACAGTATGAAAAAGATGAAAAGATAAATTTCCCTATGAATTTTACTGCTTGTAAAAAATGTGAATTCAAATCAAATCCAACTAAACCAGAATTAAAATCAGGTTTTGAGATTTGTGCTAAAGAACAATTGAAACTTACAAAGGAAGAATTGTATAATCCTTCAATTATGGAAATTTGGAATTTTAGAGCAGGTGCAAAATTATTGGAGAACAATAATATTTTTTTCATGAAAGAATTAACGGAAGATTTATATCCAATAAAAGTGGAACCAGGTAAAATTAGTCAAACAGAAAGACAGTGGTTACAAATAGAAAAAGCTATTCAAAATGACGATTCCATTTTTGTATTAAAAGAGGAGTTAAAATCTGAAATGGATAAATGGGAATTTCCATTACATTTTATTGATTTTGAAACCAGTGCCGTTGCTCTGCCTTTTAATAAAGGAAGAAAACCATATGAACAAGTGGCTTTTCAATTTTCTCATCATCGATACAATGAAAACGGTTCTATTGAACACGTAACTGAGTTTATTTGTGATGAACCAGGTAAATTTCCAAATTTTGAATTTGTTAGAGCATTAAAAAATGCTTTAGGAAACAAAGGGACTATTTTTAGATTTCATAATCATGAAAATACCATTTTAAACGCTATCTATGTTCAACTAAAAGAAAGTAAGGAAGATGATAAAATTATTTTAATGGATTTTATACAAACTATTACACATTCAAAAAAAGAAAGTGTTGATGTTTGGTGTGGTGATAGAAATATGGTTGATTTATGTGAAGTATACAAAAATTACTACTATGATCCCAATACCAAAGGTTCAAATTCAATTAAAGCTGTTTTACCTGCAATATTAAAACGAAGTAAATTTTTACAAGAGAAGTATCAAAATACAATTGGAGAAATAAATGTTGGTTCCAATAATTTTGATATAGGCCATAAATGGTTAGTTGTTAAAGAAGGGATAATACAAAACCCATACAAGCAATTACCTCCTGTGTTTGAAAATTGGGACCAAGATATTTTAGATCAATTAGTTTCTGATGTAGAGGACTTAAATAATGGAGGTGCAGCCTTAACTGCTTATGGTTTTTTACAGTACACTGATATGTCGATTTCAGAGCGAAAAAAGTTAATTGATGCTTTACTACGTTATTGCGAGTTAGATACGTTAGCGATGGTAATGATATGGGAACATTTTAGGGAGGAAGTTTATTAATCATTATTTGTAATTTGAAAATATGAAAAAAAAATATCTCAAATAAAATTAATTACATACAAATCTAAAATTATATGAAAACACTCTTAGTAATACCATGCTGTAAGAGAAAAATTCAAGGAGGAATCAATTTTAATGATCAACTTACTTTTTTTGAAAATGAAAATAATGTATTTGATTTAATTGAAAGACGAAATCAAAGATTAACACAATTTGAACATTTACTAAATAATAACGAGGAATATTTGGAAGCGTGGGAAAGGTATGATGGAACTATTTATAGAAAATTAAAGCAATATCAAAATTTAATCGATAAATTAATTCAGAATAAAATAATTGATATAGTTATAGTTTCAGCAATGTATGGTTTAATTAATTATAACACAAAAATCAAAAATTATGATTTGTCAATGGGGCAACTTGGTGGTGTGAAATTTTGGAATAATGGAAATCTATTAACTAATTCATTGAATTTTTATATTGCTGAAAATCAGATAAGTTCTGTATATACATTTTTGTCACCAAATCAATATTACGTAGCATTATTTGGTAATAATTTTAATCAAATTAATCATGAACAAATTTGGCCTATAGGATTACGTGGAGTAAATAATATTAATAATCAAGTTTCGGAGTCGATTATTTAAATTATTATTGAATTAGCGTCAGAACATCAAATTCAAGTTTAATAATTTTTATATATTAAATCAACTTAACATCGTTCAAAAAGTATTTTAATTTTTATTCAATATCGGGTAATAGTTTTAATTTGAAAATAAGAAAAAAGAAGTTAATGAAATTCCATTCAATGCAAATTTAGTTTCGTCAAGTCAAGTAGCAAGAGTTCCAAAAGGATTTTCTAAGCATGATTATATTTTAAACGATTGGAAAAATAAAATCAAACTATAATTTAATATATTATTTCCATTTGTAAGCTTAAGCTTTACTTTGTGATCAAATTAATAATTATTTTTTCTATTTACTAAATGTATTTAATGATTTTACACTTAATATTTTTCAAGAAAACTTGGAAATTAAAAACTTTCATTTTCAAGAAAAAAAAATAAATTATTGTTTTTTTTATTCAAAATATAAATTATATATTTAAATCAATACAAAATATAACTATAAGATAAAGAATAGCGAAAGTTTAAAAGCAGATTAAAAGGAATATTAAAGAATCATTACGAAATAGGTCGTATTGAAATGATATTCACTTTAAGCTCTTTATCTTATGAAAACAAAAATCACACCACACAGATACGTAATTCATGTATCACATCCTTATTTTAGAGAAAGTATTGACAGAAAAGGTTTACTTAAAAATGGAACGGAAGGAATGATTCCGGAAGGGGTATATGCTCATAATTTATTAGTAAAGCCAAATTATGATTGGTTTCCTTTTGTTTTAAAATTTGAATGTGATTCATTTCTTAATACAATCACAAATGAAGGACCTCTTCGTTTATATGACTATTGGGTAATTGATACCCATGCAATAGATAATGATTGGTATATAGATTATTGTGCTTTATCTGATTTTGGAGAAGATACATGTTATAATACTTTTTCAATGTTTATATATTCAGATAAAGATGTCCCAAGGTCTGCAATAAAATTATTTCGTTTTCAGAATGAAGTGAGATGGGATTATAAAGGAGTTGATGGGGCTTATCACTTTAGAGGATTAGATGAATTTCGGGAGTATATTGAATAATTTTATTTAATATATTTTTCGATAAAAACTTGGAATTTAAAAAGTTTCATTTTCAGCTAAAAAAAATAAATTATTGTATTTTTTTATCTGTTTTAAATTAATATATTCTTTTTTCTCAAATTATTCATTCAAATTTTTACTTATGGAATCATTAAAAATTATTAAATCTAATTTAGATGAACAAATTTCTAATACAGAAATTATGTGGGAATTTTCTTTGTCTTTTCAATCTTGTAATTCAAAAGGAATTTATGATTTATTACATGACGATGGTGTGTTTTTTGGAAAATATACGAAAGAAAATGTTATATCTGTTCTTCATACATTTATGTATAATGAAATAACTAAAAGATGGAGGTTCATGACAAATAGGGGGATTTCTTTAGATAAAATTTATGGAGCTGAAGTTTTAGAAATGAGATTTATAGAGCCGAGAAAATCATTCAAAGTTAATGAAGATTATTTTGTAAATGTTAAGCCGGTTTTTGGAAGTCCAGCAAATACTGAAATCGAAGAGAAGGTGGTTCGATTTTGTTTTGAATTTAAAGATGGTAAAATTTTCAGAATAGAATCACCAACAAAATATACTCAGTTATTTCAAGAGGATTTTTCTATTAACTAATTCAAATAAATCGAAATATGGAAAATATAAGATACATCAAAACAACAAATAGAGAAAGAGTGATTAATTCTTTTTTATCAAAATCTTTTATAGAGACGATTAGATATAAAAAATTTGAAAAATTAAAAGATTTACTTCACGACCAAGGAGTTTATTTTCAAAGTAAAAATAAATGTGAGGCAATTTTGTATTTAGAACAAATAATCAATCAAAAAGCAAACGGAAAATTTAATGTATATACAAATCATGGTTTAACAATGGATTTAGATTTCGTAAACGAAGTCATAGAAATACGTTTTATTGATTGTATAAATGCTTTCTTGTATCAAGACAATTATTTCAACACTAAAGCCCCAAAATTTGGTTCAAATCCCAATAAAAAAATACGAGAAGTTTTGTTTCGTTTTTGTTTTGAATTTAAAGATGGAAAGATCTATAAAATTTCAACCCCATCTTTATTTAAAAAATATTCTACTGAAGGCATTAATCAGAATTAGTTGATTATTTCTCTATGAATGTAAAGTTGAAACATTAATTTCTTTCATTAATGTTTCAACTTTATAATCTTTAAATTAGAAATATA
>CALPRR020000167.1 GCA_943326025.2 Candidatus Kuenenia stuttgartensis
ATTAGAATAAACTACAACTACAAAAACTATTTTTGACACAAAAAAGGCGCAAATTCAATTTGCGCCTTTGCATTTTACTGATTTATTTAATTATTTTCCTAAAAATTTCCATTTACTTCTCAATACAGTTCCTCTGTAATCATCTAACTTTTCAGTGATACCATGATTCATCAATTTTTGAGATAACTTCAATGTTCCTTTACCTTGTTTGTAATCCATTTCTTCTTCAAAAATTGGGATGATACTCAATAAATAAACTGTTTTATCTTCCAATTCAACAGGATTTAACTCATCTGTTAAAAGCATCGTATCACTTAAGAAAAAATGATTTTGTTTCATGGTGTTTGACAATGCTTTGAATGGATTTCCGCAAGGAATTGTATGTCCGTGACCAAACCAAGTATTTTTTGAAACGACATGTTTTGCCAAACGCTGAATCCAATCAAAAATCCAATTCATGTTTGAATTTTCATGATCATTCACTTCCCAATAACTAGGCAAGCAAAAGTAAATTTCATTAAATTCTCTTCCCGCAACTTTCTCGGGGACTTCCATTTTGAAATCACTTAATCCATTTGTAACCAAAATACGTAATTGATTATCAAAATTAAGGGTTACAAGTAACAATGGCATTTCAGTTGAATTAACGGCAACTTGCTGAACATTTTGTTCACCAAATCGCTTAATTAATTCTTTTTCAAAATTGGTCATTTATAAATTATTAAGATTATTTACTCCAAGCTTCTATTGAAGTTTTAATCATTTTAACGTAATCGTTATTTTTATCTACTTCAGCTGCTTTTAATGCAATTTTAGCCGTACCAATCGCTGCTTTTTTGTCACCTAATTCAGCTTGAATTTGAGCTTTTGTATTGTACATCCAATAAGCTTGATCTCCTTGCATTTCACATGCTTTTGAAACCCAAGTAAAAGCTTGTTTTAAGTCTTTTTTCTCTTTGAAGTAGTAATTACCAGCATTGTAGTATTCTCCAGCTGTTGGTCCAGCCATTAATTTATCAATAGCAGCCATAACTTTTTTGTTAGTAGGAGTTGTAAATTGAACCGAAGCAATTGTCTGATCCCAAGCAAAATTTAAAGTAGCACTTTCTTTTTCAAAATTATCAATTGAAATGGTGAAAGTTTCAATAACATCAATTGTTGTTTTAACTTTAGCTGTTGTTTTTAGAGCAACTTTAGCATCTTCCCAAGTATCAGGTGTTCCCCAATTCGTTGTGTCTTTATAGAAAATAATATCCCAAGCCTCTTTTCCTGGTTTAGTAAAAATAGCATACGTCCCTTTTTGTAAAGTATCTTTTCCAAATGTAATTGGATCACTTGATCTAAAAAGGGTGTTTTCATTTGCTCCAGTTCTCCAAAGTTCTCCGAATGGTAACATATCACCAAAAACGGTTCTACCTTTTTTTCCAGGACGAGAATAAGAAATTTTAACATCTGTTAATCCCACTTTTTGTTCCACTTTAGCAGCTGGACTTGCTTTTGGAAATTGTACTTGACCATTTACTGCAGAAACAGTAACTAATGATAGAAATAAGAATAATTTTTTCATTTTATAATTTTGTTTGTAGTTGGCTAAAATTAGTCATAATTAAATTAATCTACCAACAACAATAATGCATCCCAAAACGCTTGAGTTGAATTAAAACAACCTTGCTCAATCATCTCATGAATTTCAGTTTCACGTGATTTGACATATTTTTTTTCAGTTTTGAAATATGACAAATTTTGTGGATTTTTAGATAAAGCTTCATGAATACTTTCAGGAGTTGTTAAATCAACAGTTCCATCTTTTTTATTCAACGAAATCAATTCCATTTTATCGTCTAAACAATTGAAAACAATACAAGAATCAGCACTTCTAAATTCAATAAATTTGATTTTTTCATAGACTTTTTGAAGAACAGTATCTGAAAAAACTTCCACTAATTGAGTTGCTTTATCCAGATCAGATTTATTCCATTCCAACCATTCTTCGTTTGTTACACCATTTGTAATCATGAAATGTTTAAAATCTTCATCAAAGATTTCCATTTCTTCTTTCGTTAAAAATCGATACTTCATGTTACAAAAATAAAAATGATTTTCTAATCGATATGCTTTAGAAATTTGATTTAACAATTAATATTTCAAAAAAAACACATTGTTTTTACATGGAAACTTTTATTAATCAATTCATCTAATTATATTCGCACCATTAAAGAATTTTCGAAATGGCAATTATTGGTAAAATTAGAGAAAAATCAGTGCTTTTAGTCGTAATTATTGGACTAGCTTTATTAGCATTTATCTTAGGAAACTATGAAAAAATGTCTGGTGGCACAGAAGATGTATTTGGTTATGGAACAGTTTTCGGTGAAAAAGTAAATCCTGAAAAATACGCTGCTGAGGCTCAAAAATTTGTAGAACAAGATGCTCAACAAGCTCAACAAGAGCAAAAAGAGTATACTCAAAAAGATAAAGATGCTTCTGAAGATAAAGGTTGGAATTATGTTGTAGAAACTACAATCTTAGAAAAAGAATTCGAAGCATTAGGAATAGAAGTAAATGATACGGAATTTGATTCTTACTTATATGGTAAAGACGGATTTACAGTATTACCTGAGTTATTACAAAGTTTTGCTGACGCAACAGGTAGATTAGATGAGAAAAAATTACAAAGTACAATCAACCAATTGCAAACATCTAACAAACCAGAAGATCAAAAAAGATGGGAAGATTCTAAAAAATACTACATCGAAAGAAGAAAACAAGAGAAATATTATGCAATCATCAAACAAGGTGTTTACGTTACAAAGTTAGAAGCTGAAGAAGAATACAACGCTCAAAAAGAAATCAAAAACATCTCTTACGTTTGGAATAAATACTTTGATATCAAAGATGAAAGTGTTAAACCAACTGAAGCTGAATTACAAGCTTATTTTGATGAACATAAAGGCGAGAAAAAATTCGAAAATGCTAGCGATAGTAGAGAAGTTAAGTATTTTGATGTAATGATTAATCCTTCTAAAGCTGATTCAACAAAATTCAACAAAGAATTTGAAACAATCAAGAAAGGCTTTGCAACTTCGACGAATGATTCGGTTTTCGTAATGGCGAATTCTGATATAAAATTCTATACCAACAAGCATACTGCTACATTCCGTCCAGAAGGTGATGCAAAAGCACAAAAAGGAATGACATACCCTGCTGCTATGGATACAGTTTTCAAAACTGCTGCTATAGGACAAATAGTTGGACCTTACCAAGACAATGGAAACACAAGATTGGCTAAAATCATTGATTTCAATACGAAGTTGTGTAAAGTAAGACACATCTTAATTTCTGCTCCTAAAGGCGAAACTAAGAAAATTGAAGCTGCTCAAAAGAAAGCAGATAGTATCGTGAAATTATTGAACAAAGATAATTTTGCTGATTTCGTAACGCGTTTTTCTGAAGATCCAGGATCAAAAGAAAAAGGTGGAGTTTACGAAAATTTCTTAGATTATGAAATGGTTCCTGAGTTCTCTGCATTTGCTACTGAAAAAGCAATCGGAACAATTGGAACAGTTAAAACTGATTTCGGTATTCACATTATGGAAGTAATGGATAGAAAAGCGGTTAAATATCCTGTTTTAGCTTTAATACAAAAAACATTAGTTGCTAGTCAAGAAACTATTGATTATAAAATAAGTGAAGTTGACAATATTCATATCAATATAAACGCTCAAATCAGTAATGAGTCTGATGCTGCTAAAAAAATTGAATTGTTTGACACGATTGCTTCTAAAGCAGGTTATATGTCAAGACCAGCTAGAATTGAAACAAACAAACCAATGTTATTCGGTTTCAATACAAAAATGGCAGAAGATAAAATTTTGAAATTGGCCTACAATGATGAAGCTGAAGTTGGTACTTTATGTTCAGCTCCTATTAAAGATAAAAACCGATATATAATTGCAATCTTAGCTTCTATCCGTGCGAAAGGTACTCCAGAATTTAATGATGTGAAAGATATGATTAAAGCTGAAGTAATTAAAGAGAAAAAAGCTAAACGTTACATCGCTAATATGATGGGTAAATCATTAGAACAGATTGCAAAGGCAAATGGTTCTAAAGTAACAAAAGCGGATGTTACATTTGCAAATCCTCAAATTACTGAAGCTGGTTATGAACCTCAAGTTATTGGAGCAATCTTCTCTCAATTAAAAGATGGTCAAAAAACATTACCTTTGAAAGGTGAATCAGGAGTATTTGTTATCCAATTAAACAAAACAGTAAAAGCACCTGCAACAGCTAATTATAATGTTGAAAGAGATCAATTATTAGCTACTTTAAAAGGAAGCATTATAAATCAAGCAAGACAAGCATTAATGAAAAAAGCAGATGTTGTAGATAACCGTCGTTTCATGAACGCTGGAATCAGAAGACAAGCTTAAAATAATTTATACATTTTGAAACCCGCTTATTACTAAGCGGGTTTTTTATTTCATCAAATTTTTTATCACATTCAAAAATTTAACTTAAAATGAATCAAGAAGAACAAATATTAGACAATGCTGTAATAGCAAATGCAAACTTTACAGAATTCACCTTCCCACTTACATTTGAATTTAAATTAGGAACCCTTTCCAATGATTTTATAGCTAAAGATGCTTCAGGGCAAACTATTGCTTATGTTCGCCAAAAAATGTTTCGTCTAAAAGAAGCAATAATGGTTTATAGCGATGAGAATAAAAACGAATTGAAATATAAAATCAATGCTAATAAAATCATTGATTTTAGTGCAAATTATGAATTCACAAACAACAATGACAAAGTTCTAGGAAGTGTTGGAAGAAAAGGAATGAAATCACTTTGGAAAGCACATTACGAACTATTTGACGCTGACAAAAACAAGGAGTTTACAATAAAAGAAGAAAATCCTTGGGCAAAAGTATTAGATACATTAATGAGCGAAATTCCTATAGTTGGAATATTTACAGGTTATGCATTCAATCCAAAATATGGTGTTTTATCAAATGAAGGTAAAACAATAGCTAGATTATCGAAAGAAAAATCGTTTTTCGGAAGAAAATTTAAATTAGAAAAATTAGAAAATCTTAACGAAGGTGATAGTGAAAGAATTCTATTAGGATTAATGATGATGGTATTATTAGAAAGAAGAAGAGGATAATAAATGATAAATTGGTAGCTTGATTTCGCTCAGCTACCAATTTAACGTTAAAGTGAATCTATTAATTTTGCTAGTTTTCTATCTAAATCGCTGATTCCATTTTCTGTATGGGTGAATAATTTCAACCTTAATCTAGAACACTGATAAATTTCAGCGTCCGGATGATGATCATTTTCATCAGCTAATTTTGCCACTTTTAATAAGAATTCAGCTAATTCTGTTTGATTTTTGAAACTAATTTCTTTAATTAATTTATTATCTAATATATTCCAATTCATTTTTTTGACATTCGAATTGTCCTGTAGATTTACTAATACTTTACAAATAC
>CALPRR020000168.1 GCA_943326025.2 Candidatus Kuenenia stuttgartensis
ACCTTTAAGAATCGTTTCAAGTTGTGCTGCATAATTTGAATGATTGTAATTGATGACATGATCAGCTCCTAATTTTTCAACGAGTTCTCTTTTATTATCATCCCCAATTTTCGCAAAAACAGTTGCGCCTTTATATTTTGCTAATTGAATTAGAATTGTTCCTACACCACCAGCTGCAGCATGAATCAATACTTTATCACCTTTTCGGATTGGGCTAAAATATTCAGCCATGTAATAAGCTGTTACAGATTGTGTACATAATGCTAATGCAATGGAAGAATCTATTGTTTCAATCTCAACAACGGCTTGGTCTGTTGAAATTACTTTTTGAGCATAACCTCCAAAGCGAGTGAATCCTAAAACACGTTTTCCAATCCAATTAGAATTTACATTTTTTCCAATTTGAACAATCTTTCCAACCACTTCATAACCAATCACACAAGGCATAGGAGGAGCTTCTTTGTAAAGTCCATTTCTAGCCATAACATCAGCGTAATTTATACCAAAGGCTTCCGTTTCAATCAATACTTCATGATCGTTCAACTCCTTTAATTCTATTTCTTGTCTTTTGAAAGCAATTTCAGGTTTTCCTTTTTGTACAAGAACAATCGCTTCGGTTTTAGTTTTTCCCATTTTTTCCTTCGATGATGACAACAATTTCGCCTTTTGGTGGATGTTGTTCATAGTATTCTTTGACTTCTTTTGCTGTTCCTCGTTTGTATTCTTCAAACATTTTAGACAATTCACGAACGACACAAACTTTTCGTTCTGCTCCCATGAATTCTTCAATTTGCCCTAAACATTTTACTAAACGATGAGGTGATTCATACAAAATAACAGTACGTTCTTCTTGTTCTAATTGAATCAATTTCGTTTGGCGACCTTTTTTATGAGGTAAAAATCCTTCAAAACAAAAACGATCACATGGGAAACCACTTGCAACCAAAGCAGGAATTAAAGCAGTTGGACCAGGTAAACATTCTACTTCGATGCCTTCATTCACACATTCTCGAGCTAATAAAAATCCTGGATCAGAAATCCCTGGTGTTCCGGCATCTGAAACTAAAACAGCTAAATTCATTCCTTTAATTCGCTCAATTGCAGATTGCAAAGATCGATGTTCATTATGAGCATGAAACGGTATAACATGTTGTTGAATTTCAAAATGATTCAACAATTTTTTTGTCACTCGCGTATCTTCAGCAAATATGATATCTGCTTCTTTTAAAATTCTTAAAGATCTTAAAGTAATATCTTCTAAGTTTCCAATCGGTGTTGGAACTAAACATAATTTTGGCATAAATTATCTTGTAAGGACGACGTAGTCTTGTAAAATGGTTTGTAAAAATTCCAATCTTTTTTGAGGTGTTTCAGTTAATCCAATCAATCGAGCAGATTCATCGGCAAGATTTCTTGCAAATTCTTTCACTTGTTCTGTCGGATGTTTTCTTAATCGCTGAATTGTCGTTTTAATTAACAACATATCTTCATCTGTTAAAATTATCACATTTGGATAACTTGGAGAATAAGTTTCTTGATTTTTTATTCCTAAAACATTATTTAAATTATAGGTTGTACTTGATTTTTTCTTAATAATTACAGTACCAGCCATTAAATCTCCAATACGTTGATTTTTTTCAGAAATACTACTAAAAAAGATTCCTAATATTCCAATTCCTAACCAGAAAAGAATCATAAAATCTAAACTAATCCATAGGAAATCGCCTTTAAAAATCCATCTTGTAAAAACCTCTCTAAGTCCTAATCTTTCTCCATTTAATGTTACAGCTCTTATTCCAACGATATACTTCCCTAAGCTTTGACCATTCGTCAAATATTCGCATAAAGGATTGTAGAATATAAAAGGAATTTTCACTAAAATCAAGCTCAACAATAAATCGGAACCTTTCATTGAAACGAAAAAATTATTCAATCCTAAAATTCCTGTCAATGTGATGAAATAAATAGTAAAAGCAGCTAAATCAATGAATGTAGCCATTACTCGTTGAGCAGTGGAGGCTAATTCATATTCAATTTTAACATTTTGTGCTGATACAAATTCAGTTGTTTTCATCGACTGATTAGTTTTTGATAATTCGTTTACTTAAAAACGTTCCATTTAAGTTAATTGAAACAAAGTATAGTCCTTTTTTTGCAGTTTCTCCTTGAGCTGTATTTCCATCCCAAGTTGAAGTAATATTTTCATTTGTAGCTATTAATTTATCTGCTATCGTAGAAACAATTTTACCTTGAGTATCATAGATTATTATACTGTATTTATCTCCTTTTTTTCCTTCGAAATTAATTGAGAATTCATTAGAAGAAGGATTAGGGTAAATTGAAATATCATTCGCATTTTTATCCTTTAATAGTTTATTTACTTCTGCAGTCATTAAGGCTTCCATATCATAATTTTCATCTCCAGCTTGGTGCGTCATGTAATGAAAATAGATTAAAAACATTTCATCTGTTGTATTTAATCCAGGGTAAACTGTTATTGCTGGATTATTTGGATTTTCTAGATTTGCAGTTGTGTTGTCATAGTTACCATTCCCTTTTACCTTTGTTCCTATTGGAAGATATGGCATGTGCTTAAAGAAATAGAAATCTTGCCAATGAAAGTCCCAATGTGGAATATCAATAAATTTAACGGTATCTAAATTAGGCTTGATAGCGAATGATTTGATGTCTTTTCCAAGCAAATGCATATGGGGAAAAACACTCAGTACTGAAATCTCATTTGTCAAGCCATTATTTCCAGGAGGATACGAACCACTAACATTTGTTATCACATCTGGAGGCAACGTAAAATTCCAATTTTCAATGATTGCTGCAGCATACACTTGCCTTATACCTGTTTCATTATTTGGATAAAAATGGAAAATCACTTTTGTGCTATCTTGTTCTCCAAAACTTCCTGCAGGATAATGCATTGCAAAATAGATATCTGAACCTGCTGTTATTTGAATACCCAATTTTAAAGGTGCGACAGATGGCAAAGTCATAGGGGTAGCACCTGGAGTATATCCAGCAATTAATTTTGTTGTTTGTAATGCTGGACTTGAGCAATCACCACCAGTTGAATCAGTCACTTCATTTCCTGTTGGATCTAAATATATTAATGCATGATGAACGATTTGTCTGTTTCCAGGGATAATTTCAACAGATTTAATTACTCGATTCGAAGTCAATCCACTAGGGATTGAAAAACACGCATAGTCATCATGTCCTGCTAATGCTTTACTTGTGTATGTGGGCATTTTTACTACTAAATCTCCAGCTCCTAAAATCGCTCCATCATTAAAAACAGGAGGTGGAGGGGTGTTTGTAGAATTTCCTTCTTGAAAACCATTTGCAATCCAATCTAGAATTGTGGTTTTATCTGTCGTGCTTAATGCTCGATTATGAACGTATTGTTGATAATTGTTGTTTGGTGGCCATGGTGGCATTTCATCATCTGTTACATATGCATTTATGGGATATATTACAGAGCTTACTTCACTATAAGTAGTTAAAGGTGTTGAAGATATACCACCTGTATGATGACATTGGGCACATTTATTGTAAAAAATAGGCGCTACTTCATTACTCCAAGTTTGCGATAACCCTATTGTACTTAAAAATAAAAATAGTATTGAAATGATTCTATTCATATAAGTTATTTAAAGTGAAAGTTACATATTTTTTTTAAATCATTTATAAATATGTATTCGACTAATTTTTATCATGTTTTTATTAAGTCTTTAATATTACTTTTGTATTGTTTTTTATCTCTTAAAATGAAAAAGATTTTATTTATTTTATTGACTTTGTCATCTTTTACTTATTCTCAAGATGCTACACCTATAATTTCTAAAAAAGGAAGTTTTTATTTTTATTGGGGTTGGAATAGGGGATTATATTCAAAATCTGATATTCATTTTCAGGGATTAAATTATGACTTTACATTGCATGATGTTGCAGCCCAAGATAAAGTAGCTAAAGGATTTCGTACTTATGTTGATCCAGCAACAATTACTATTCCACAATACAATTTTAGAATTGGGTATTTCATTAATGATAAATATGATATCTCTATCGCTTCAGATCATATGAAATATGTTATGAAGTCATATCAAACAGTTAAGATGGATGGTTATATCAATAATTCTGGCTTTCCTGAATATGATGGTTCTTATGATAATACATCTTTTGACATTAATCCTAAGTTTTTACAATTTGAACATACAGATGGATTAAATTATCTTAATGTTGAGTTGAGAAGAAATGACTCATTGTTTTCTAAAGACTTTTTTAAACTTCGATTAATTGAAGGTATTGGTGCAGGTATTTTATATCCTCGTTCGAATACTACCTTGATGGGAAATGCTCGCTATGATCAATTTAATGTTGCTGGTTTTGGAATTGGTGGTGTTGTTGCTCTTAATCTAGAATTTTGGAATCGTTTCTTTTTACAAACTGAATTAAAAGCTGGTTTTATTGATATGCCTTCTATTCGAACAACTTTGTATAAAGCAGATAAAGCTAGTCAACATTTTTGGTTTTTACAGTCTAATGTAGTTTTAGGAATGAATTTTAATTATAAAAAGAAAGCAAAATAGTTAAGCTTTATTTTTTTTTGATTTTATATTATAATAGGTAATTCCTGAAATAATTAATATTCCACCAAATAATTCTATTAGTGTTATTGTTTCTCCTGTATAAAAATAACTTGCAGTTGTTGCAAATATTGGTTCCAATGATAATATCATTGCTGTAAGGATTGTGCTAATGTATTGCTGAACATAAATCATGATGAAATAACATAATAAAGTACCTATTAAACTTAAATATAATACACTAGGTAAAGCATCCCATTTAAAAATAATTTCTTCTTTCGTAATCCCAGTTTTAATTACTAATGCGATGGTTGAAATGATTCCAGCAAATAAAAATTGGTAAAAGATAATCCCATTTAATTCAGATTTTCGAACATATTCTCCTGATAATATAATATTCAATGCACAAATAACGGCACATATTAATGTTAATACATCACCAAAATTATAACTTGAATTTGAGTTTCCATTCGTTAAAAAATAGATTCCTATTCCAACGATTCCGATTGTTGAGATTTGTGTTTTATCCAGTTTATTTTGTCCGGAAAACAATAATAAAATCGGGACTAATATTACGGCAGAACTTGTAATAAATGCACTATGTGTGGAACTTGTGATACCCAAACCTATTGTTTGAACTATGTATATAATACCTATTATTGCGCCTAAAATAATACCATATTTTACAGCAGATTTATTTTTTAATTTAGATAGTTTTTTTGTAAAGATAAGATATAAAAAAAATGTAGAAACTGCTATCCAGTTTCTCAAAGCTGAAAGTAAATA
>CALPRR020000169.1 GCA_943326025.2 Candidatus Kuenenia stuttgartensis
ATTGTGATGGTAGATATAGTGTTTAGTTTTGATTCAATTATTACTGCAATCGGTATGACAAATGGTATTTCTCATGAAACACATGGGAATCCAATGATCATTATATACATGTCGGTAATTATTTCAATGATTATCATGTTGATTTTTGTGAAACAAATCAGTGACTTTATTAATAATCGACCAACAATTAAAATGATAGCATTAGCATTTTTAGTTACGATAGGGGTAGTATTATTAGCAGAAGCATTTGGACAAGAAGTTCCAAAAGGTTATATTTATTTTGCAATGGTTTACGCATTGATAGTTGAGTTTATCAATATTCGAATGCGAAAAAACAAAGGCGAAAAAGAAATCTAATATGACAAAAAGTGAAGCACTTTTATTTTTTCCTTTTGATAAATCAGAAGAAGAAATAGAAGAGGTCTACGAAAATTTATTGTTTGAATACAAGCTTTTTTTTCAATCCAAAGTTCCAATAAGAAAGGTTTTTAATTCTAAAATTCAAAAATTAAAGAAAATGCACGAAGCATTTTTGATTTTAGGAGGTCAGATTGAGAGTGCTATTTTTGAATCAGATTTGAAATTAACGAATGGATCAATGTTAGATGTATTCAATCAATATCAAAGACTTAGGAATTCTATTAAAGTTCAATTACTGTCAGTCGAAAATGCTGTTGAATTAGAAAAAATAGTAAATCAATACCTTCTTTTAGAAGACATGTATAGAAACTATTGGCCTCAGATAGAGTTAGATAGTGAGGAGCAAATTTCTGTAAGTGTTGAACCTGATTCTATGCTGCTACTTAAAGCTTTAAAGGAATTGGAAGGGGAGCAAATTTCTGATTTTAGTCAGCTACAGAGCAAATCTTCTGAAAAAATAGAAAACAATTCGTTAAATATCATTATGATGGAGGCGAAACGATTATCTTTGTTAAGAAAAATGGATGAACATGAGTGAAGAAGATGTTTACGAAAAATTAAGAGCACAATTAGATTTACAAGAATGGCCAGATGTTTATTTGTTTAAGTTCATCGTTCCAAATTCTTCAGAGAATTTAGCTAAAGCAACTGCTTTATTTAATGAAACTTCGGAAATAACTTTACATGAGTCGAAAACAGGTAAATTTGTGAGTGTAGGAGCAAAAGAAATGATGTTAGATGTTGATTCTATCATCAATATATATAAGGAGGCATCTAAAATTAATGGACTAATAGCGTTATGATGATTTTAATGGGGTATTCAATTAGTAAAGTTTTAATCGGAATGCTTTGGGTTTCGTTAGGCTTATTAGTTGTTGTTGTTTTGTATAGGAGGATTCTATCACATTTGCAAAAAGGAAGGGCAGTTCCTGAAGATTATTGTGTATTATATAGTTTAGAAGTCGATCCTGTAAAGGGTGAAATTGAATTTTATTTTACAACTAAAACTAAAAGAAATATCATTTTTCAATTATTGAATGATGATTTGTCAGTATTGAAAATTTTATACGATAAAGAAACAAAAGAAGGTGGACAAATCATTAGATTTGATTCATCTACTATAGAAAATGGCAATTATTATTTTCAAATTGTTACAGAGAATCAAAAAACAATGAAAAAGTTTTCTGTATTAAATTGAATTTAGGATGTCAATTTGACAGCAATTTTTATGTTGGCAAAATAATTGATTCAATAGAAATAGCATTATCTTTGAACTTAAGATAGAATATAAATATAAACAAAACATATTATGGCAGTAGAAATTACAGACGCAAACTTCGAAGAGTTAGTATTAAAATCAGACAAACCAGTTGTTGTTGATTTTTGGGCAGAGTGGTGTGGACCATGTAGAATGGTAGGACCAGTAATCGACGAAATGCATAAAGAATACGAAGGGAAAGCAATTGTAGGAAAAGTAAATGTAGATGAAAATCCGGGAGTATCTGCTCAATTTGGAGTTAGAAATATCCCTACAATTTTATTTATCAAAAATGGTGAAGTTGCAGATAAATCAGTTGGTGCAGTTCCAAAAGCACAATTGGCAGCTAAATTAGATGCGATATTGTAAGAAATAAATCTTTTTAGATGAAAGGGTTTCGGTTTTCGAAACCCTTTTTTGTTTAATTTAATACCCTTTGCTATCAAATATCAACTGATAACTATTCACTAATTATTTGTATTTTTGCAAACAAAATTTTTGGATATGGATTCTTGGTTGAAACGTTTAAAATATTACGGTATAGGATTTGGATTGGGATTGATTTTTGTCATCTTCTTTTTTCAAAACCGAGGTTGTTCTTGGTTGCCAGATAATCGTGTTAAAAATTCTATTTTAGATCGTGTATTAGTTCTTCCAGAGAAAGATGCAGTGAAAATGGGGGAATTGGGTTTAAGCGAACAAGAATTAACACAAGTATTAAATGATGGAGATGTTTTGTTTGAAGAAAGTGTCAAAGAAGGAAATCCAAAAGTATATGTTGTCGAAAAAGAATTTGAAGGTAAAGGAAAAATAAAATTCTTCTATACGCTTCCAGATGAAAGTTTTATTTCTGAAATTCATTTAACAGAATCTTCAGCAAGTCAAGTTAAGAATACAAAAAATGGAACAGGTAAATTAATTAGTTTTCCGAAAGATGATGATTTAGTTTATCCAGATTCTGCTGCGAATGTTACATGCCAACAATCAGCTTTGCAGTTGATTAATCCAAGAGATATTTTGAATTTAATTAAAAAAACGGGTAAGATTGATTTTTCTAAATCGTTTTTAAAGTCTAATCCCAAACCCGAACATTACATCGTTTTTAAAGATGAAAAAGGAAGGGAAATTGGTTCGAATATTATTTGGTATAAAAACAAATTAAATATTACAAATTTCGTTTTACCTTTTAAATCAATTTGTAAATAACGTTCTTCAAGCAACGTTGTTAATAAATCTATCGTTTTGATCTATAATTGAACAAGACTTTTTTTAATTTTGAAGTATGGAATTTTCAGCGCATCAAATTGCAGGCATATTAAACGGTGAAATTGTTGGTAATCCTGACGTTTCAGTAAGTGGTTTATCTAAGATAGAAGAGGGGACAGAAGGTACCTTATCTTTTTTGTCAAATCCTAAATACGAAGAGCATATTTATTCTACTGGTGCATCAATTTGCATTGTGAATAATACATTTACGCCATTAAAAACCTTACCAGAATCATTGACTTTGGTGAAAGTTGATAATGCTTATGCTTGCTTTGCAAAATTACTTGAATTCTACGATCAAATGCGTAGAAAACAACCTAGAATAGAATCTCCATCTTACATTTCTACTTTAGCAAGTGTTGGAGAAGATTTATATTTAGGCGCTTTTGGTTACATTGGTGATGGAGCTAAAATCGGAAATAATGTTGTCATTTATCCGCATGTTTATGTTGGAGAAAATGTTGTTATTGGAGATAATACTGTTTTACATCCAGGAGCAGTAGTTTATGCTGACTGTGTAATTGGTAAAAATTGTGTTATTCACGCTGGTGTTAAAGTTGGATCCGATGGGTTTGGTTTTGCTCCAAATGAAGAAGGTGAATATCAAAAAGTTCCTCAAATTGGAAACGTAATTATTGAAGATAATGTTGAAATCGGTTCTAATTCAACAATCGATAGAGCAACTTTAGGTTCAACAATTATTCGTAAAGGTGTGAAATTGGATAACTTAGTTCAAATTGCACACAATGTTGAAATAGGGAAAAACACAGTAATGGCTGCTCAAGTTGGAGTTGCTGGATCTGCAAAAATAGGAGAAAGAGTTCAAGTTGGAGGTCAAGCTGGAATCAGTGGACATCTTCATATTGCTGATGGGACACAAATCGTAGCGCAATCAGGAATTCCTTCTACAGTGAAAAAAGCACAAGTATTAATGGGGTCTCCAGGGATTCCGTTAGAAGATTATAAAAAATCATATTTTGGATTTAGAAAATTACCTTTTATTTTGACAAAAATCCAAGAGTTTGATAAGAAATTTAAAGAATTAAACAATAAATAGAACATGGCTGAAAAGCAACGCACATTAAAAGAAGCAATCGTTTTTGAAGGAATAGGTCTTCATACTGGAGAGAAAGTAACATTAGAAATTTGTCCAGCTCCAGAAAATCATGGGTATAAATTTCAACGTGTTGATTTAGAAGGTCAACCTATTATTAAAGCGGATGCTGATTTGGTGGTTGCAACAGATCGTGGAACAACATTGGAGCAAAATGGAGCGAAGGTTTACACTACTGAGCACGTTTTGGCGGCACTTTACGGAATGCAAGTTGACAATGCATTAATCAAAGTAAATGCTCCTGAAATCCCGATTATGGATGGAAGTTCTTTATTATTTGTTCAAGGAATTGAAAAAGTTGGTTACCAAGAACAAGAAGCTGACAGAGAATATTATGAATTAACAGAAAATATTCCTTGGGAAGATCTAGAAAAAGGAACTGAGTTTTTAGCAATTCCTTATCCAGAATACAGAATCACCGTAATGGTTGATTACAATTCTCCAGTTTTAGGAACGCAACATGCACATATCTATAAATTAGACGAATTCAAAGACAACATTGCAAAATGTAGAACATTTGTTTTCTTGAGAGAATTAGAATTTTTAGCTAAAAACAACCTAATTAAAGGTGGAGATTTAGATAATGCAATCGTATTAGTTGATAGAACGGACGTAAGTCAAGAAGAATTAGATCGTTTAGCTAAAATGCTTGGTAAAGAAGAATTGAAAATTTCTTTAGATGGTATAGGTGTTTTAAATAGTACAAAATTACAGTTTGAAAACGAGCCAGCTAGACATAAATTACTAGATATTATTGGTGATTTAGCATTGATAGGAAAACCAATTAAAGCACATATTTTAGGAGCTCGTCCAGGTCACTCAGGAAATGTTCGTTTTGCTAAAGTTTTGAAAGAACATTTCAAACAAAAAGAAAAAGAAGGTAGGAAGTTCGATTTAACGAAAGAACCTTTATATAATATTAATGATATTGAAAAAATGTTACCTCACCGTTATCCATTTTTATTAGTGGATAAAGTAATGGAAATCACAGAAGATTCAATTATAGGTGTGAAAAACATCACAATGAATGAGCCTCAATTTACAGGTCATTTTCCAGGAAATCCTGTTTTCCCTGGAGTTCTTCAAATTGAAGCAATGGCTCAAATTGGTGGTGTATTTGCTTTAAGTAAGGTTGATGAACCACATTTTTACTCAACTTATTTCATGAAAATTGATAATGTGAAATTCAAACAAAAAATCATCCCTGGTGATACAATTGTGTTTGAATTGAATTTACTTTCACCAATGAGAAGAGGATTAGTGAACATGGG
>CALPRR020000170.1 GCA_943326025.2 Candidatus Kuenenia stuttgartensis
AATGCACCATCAACAACTCTATGGTCATAAGAATGAGACAAGAACATTTTTTGACGTATTCCGATAAAATCACCTTCTGGAGTTTCAATTACTGCTGGTACCTTTCTAATAGCACCTAAAGCTAAAATTGCAACTTGTGGTTGATTTATAATTGGTGTACCCATAACATTTCCAAATGTACCAACATTCGTAACTGTATATGTTCCACCTTGAATATCTTCAGGTTTTAATTTGTTGTTTCGAGCATTATTAGCTAATTCATTAACTTGCTTCGTTAAACCAACTAAATTTAAACGATCAGCATTTTTAATAACTGGTACAATTAAATTCCCTGAAGGTAAAGCTGCTGCCATACCGATATTTATTTCTTTTCTCACAATAATATTTGTCCCACTAACAGAAACATTAACCATTGGAAAATCTTTAATTGCTTTAGCAATAGCTTCAATGAAAATTGGAGTAAATGTAATATTCTCTCCTTCTCTCTTCATGAATTCGTTTTTCACTTTATTTCTCCATTTAACGATGTTTGTAACATCTGCCTCAACATAAGAAGTAACGTGAGGAGAAACGTGTGTAGACATCACCATATGCTCAGCAATAATCTTACGCATACGATCCATCTCAACGATTTCATCACCAGGTAAAGGAAAAACTACTGGCTCTTTGATACTTGCTAAGAAACCATTTGATACAGGAGCAGCAGGTGCTACTGGTTTAGCTACTGGAGCAATAACTTCAGCTTTTACAACTGGAGCAGCAACAACATTACCTCTATTATCAACAAGATTTAATATATCTTTTTTAGTAACTCTTCCTGCTTGTCCAGAACCTTCTAAAGATTCTAATTCAGTAATTGAAATCCCTTCTTTTTCAGCAATACTTCTAACCAATGGAGAATAAAATTTACCTGAAGGTCCAGTTTTTGAAATTGCCTCACCTGCAGCAACAGCAACCGCTTCATCAATAGATTTAGTGATTTCTGCTACCGAAACCGAAGGAGCAGAAACTTCTTTAGCTGGTTCTTCAGAAACGGCACCTTCACCATCTGTTGAAATAATAGCAATTACATCTCCTACTTGAGCAACTTGGTCTTTTGTAAAAAGTTGTTTGATTAAAACACCTGCAGCTTCTGAAGGTAGTTCGTTATCTACTTTATCAGTCGCAACTTCTACTAAAGGTTCATCTAAATTTACAGTATCACCTATGTTTTTCAACCAGTTTGTAATTGTAGCTTCTGTAACGCTTTCTCCCATTTTAGGAAGTCTAATTTCAATTTGTGCCATATTCGAAATGGTATTTCAATTATTTTCGTTTGCAAAAATAAGGTAAAAATCCTTTAAAACAATACTAATTTTGAATTTTAGAAATAACATGAATAGAATTTTTCATTTTAGAAATTAGACGTTTAGAAATTAGACAATTAGAATAAACTTTTCAAAATTGAAAATGTATTATTTACGACCTAACTTTCTCCATGCATTTTTTAAAATACTTAGATCTTTTTGGATGGAATAATCTCTTGCATAAATTAAATTTAATTTGTCTGAAGCCAAACTGTTTTGTTCGCTTTTATCTGATGGAAAAAGAATTCCAGACTTGATTTTAGGTAGTTGATAATCATTCGAATCTTGATTGAATTGGTAACCAACGATTGTCTTTTTTCCCAGTAAAACAAAAAGAATATTCTTGAAAAAAGTAGCCTTATTTTTAAACCTAATCAATAAAATAGGACTAATCAATAAAATTAAAAAAGCCGAAACAATATCAAAAGTCCTTTTATTTCGAATATTCGATTTAGTTGTGATTGAATTAATATTTAAAACATAAAGATCTCCAGCGGTATCAATTGAATTACTTCCTATTAGATATAAACTATCAGGTTGTGCAATTTTAAAATCCAAATCTAAAGCACTCATTTTTGTCATCCAATATATAATGGATTGTGCTGTATTATCTTTCGCACAAAAAATAACCTCATCTACTTTATGAATATACGCAACTTGATCTAATTGATTCAAAGAACCGATAAAGAAACTGTTACTTTTATTTTCATCTGAAGAAACATATTGAATACTTTCTATTTTTGAATTTGTTAACTTAATAATATCCGACACACGATTTGATTCCTCTTGAGAACCTACAACAACAAATTTTTTATTTTTATTTGTAAATAATCCAAAACGACTACCTACTGCAAAATGTAAATAAATCCTAGAAATTAAATAATAAATCGTTACCCAAACTGAACCTAGTAAAATATAAAGTCTTGAAAACTGAAATAGCTTAGGTAATAATGCATAAATCACTAAAATGATTAATGTGCCAATCAAAGGGGCTTTAATATATTTGGTCAATTTAATCGGAGAATCATAACCACCAACAAATAACACGCTCAACATCCAAACACATAGATATGCAGGTATTGAATAATTTATAATCGTTATTGGAAACTCTATGTTATCCATTTTCCAATAATTGGTCATAGCGAAAAGACCACCTAACAGAAATAACACATCAAAAATTGGTAGAGTTATTCTTTTTATAAAACGAACGAGAATGGCTAGAAAAGCCCTAAAATAAATCGCGCAATTGATTAAAAAAGAAAAGAGTTTTGCATTTTTTTGAGAAAAATGTTTCTCTGCAAAAATGACCATTGCACGATAAAAAACAAACACATAATTCACCGAACTTTTCTTTGTACTTTCACCTTTGTAGTGAATTATTCTCGTTTCTGGAAAATAATAATTTTTGTATCCTCCTAACTGAATTCTGTAGGACAAATCAATATCTTCTCCGTACATGAAAAATGCCTCATCTAATAATCCAACTTTATCTAAAGCTTCTTTTCGCATTAACATAAATGCTCCACTCAAAATATCAATTTCGTTGGTTTCAAATTCACTCAAGTTTCCTAAATGATATTGACTGAATTTTTTAGATTTCGGAAAAAGTCGGGCTAAACCGAAAATTTTATAAAAAGCAACCGATGGAGTTGGTAATCCTCTTTTAGATTCAGGTAAAAAATTCCCTTTTCCATCCAACATACGAACCCCTAAACCACCGGCATCGGGATGTTCATCCATAAATTCGATTACTTTTTTAAATGTGTCTTCTTCAACTACCGTGTCTGGATTAAGCAACAGAATATATTCACTCGAAGACAATTCAATCGCTTGATTATTTGCTTTAGAAAAGCCTTTATTATCTTTATTAGCAATTAAATTAACCTCTGGGAATTTCTGAGCAACCATTTCAACTGAACCATCAATCGAATTATTATCAACAACAAACACTTCTCCTGAAACGTTTTCCAATGCTTTTCTTACCGAGTTTAAACATTGTTCCAAGAAGTATTCTACATTGTAATTGACAATGATGACACTAATTTTATATTTGAATGGGTTGCTCATATTTAATTAAGACTGTAAAATTTTAGGATTCAAGACTGAAAGACCTTTTTTATCTTATAATCTTGAATCTTTTATTCTTGAGTCTATTATCTACTTAACAGCTATACAAGAAATTTCAATTGGAACATCTAATGGTAATTTTGCGACCTGAACCGTTTCTCTTGCTGGTGGAATATTTTTAAAATAACTACCGTAAATTTCATTTACAACTGCAAAATCATTTAAATCTTTCAAGAAAATACTACATTTCACAACATTATCTTCATTCATCCCTTCTTCTGCCAACAAAGCAAAAATATTTTTCAACACTTGATGCGTCGCATTTTGAATTGTATCTACCACTAAAGTTCCATCTACTGGATTTAATGGAATTTGACCACTTACATACAATGTGTTATTTGCTAAAATAGCTTGACTATAAGGTCCTATTGGCGCTGGAGCTCCTGAAATTTGAACAGCTTTTTTCATTTTTTTATTTTAATTTGATAACTAATTACAGTACAGTATTTCCTGAGTTATAGTTAACTTTGTTACAAGTTTAAGAATTTTAAAGCAAATTGCATTGAAAGTATTCATTTTAGATAATTATGATTCATTTACATACAACCTTTCTCACTATGTTGAAAGTTTTGATGTAGAAGTATGTGTGAAGCTAAATGATCAATTTGAACTTTCTGAAATTGAAGAGTTCGATAAAATAATACTTTCTCCTGGCCCTGGATTACCAAAGGAAGCTGGGAAATTAATGGCGGTGATTCAACAATATCATTCAACAAAACCAATTCTTGGAGTTTGTCTTGGAATGCAAGCTATAGGTGATTTTTTTGGAGAAAAATTAATCAATTTAGAAACTGTGAAACATGGGGTTCAAGAAGAAATACTAATTACTTCACCATCACCTATTTTTGAAACTATTGATTCATCTTTACTAGTTGGATTATATCACAGTTGGGCAATTCAACCTTTTGAAAACAATGCGAATATTGAAATAACTTCAAAATCTGAATTTGGAGTTACAATGTCAATTCAACATAAAAAGCTTCCTGTTTATGGGGTTCAATTCCATCCTGAATCGATTTTGACACCTGAAGGAAAAAAAATAATTGAAAATTTTATAAAACAATAGTTTCTATTAAACTTTGTAATTTATTTTAATACTACATTTTCAAATGAGGTTTTGTCTCTTTTAGAGGTTAGAAATAATTCAATTAATTTTTCGTCTGATTTTTTTAACTCTTCTATTTTTTTACGACACTCTTCTGATTTACATTTAATTAAGATTTTATCCAATTTCATTTTTAGAATTGGAGGTAAAAACAACCTGTATTTAGAATCAGTTGAATGAGTTGGACAAGAATCAATTGCTTTGAAAGCATTATCATAGTCTTTGATATTAAAATAAACAGCGGCTAAATTTAAAATCGACTCATCAAAAGTTGAAGACAATTTAATTACTTCTTTATATTTACTTATTGCATTTTCGTGATCACCTAATTTTTCAAAACAACTTCCCCAATTATTCAATACATGTATATTACTTGGATTTAATAAATGAGCTTTACTGAAATAAGTTTTAGCTTTTTCAAAATCATTCAATGAAAAATAGGCAACACCTATAAACCAATCTATCGGCATTGAAGTTGCATCAATTTTATAAAAATCATTTTTTGCCATTTCACCATAATAAATTACTGATTTCCAATCAGCATGGTAATGAGAATCAAAAAGAGAACGTGTAAATTTCTCACCTTGATATCTTTTAACCGAAATCAAAAGCGAAATAGGAACAATAACAATTGTAAAAAATATATAAACATATCGAATCGGCAGACTTTTATCAACGACTTTGTTTTTATTATAATCTACAATAACTAAAGATAACATCAACATTAGAAACAATTGATG
>CALPRR020000171.1 GCA_943326025.2 Candidatus Kuenenia stuttgartensis
CAAAGAAATTTTTTATTCCAGAGAATGAAGAATTTATCACTTTGAAAATATCAACTTCTGCGTTAAGAACAATTAACAAAAAAGGGATTTCTGCTTGCCTTAAAGAGGCTCGTGAGAAAGGTTATTTAAAATAATCCTAGTTTGTCCGTTGTGAAATGGTAGAATAAAAAAGTTATAAGATGGCTAAGAAAAGTAAAGGAAATAGAATTCAAGTAATTCTTGAATGTACAGAACATAAAGATTCAGGTCAACCTGGAACTTCTCGTTACATTACAACAAAAAATAGAAAGAATACTCCTGAAAGAATGGAGATTAAAAAATTCAATCCTATTTTAAGAAAGTACACTGTTCATAAAGAAATTAAATAGTAGGACATGGCAAAGAAAGTAGTAGCTTCGTTACAAAAAGGTGGCGGTAAAGAGCATTCAAAAGTAATCAAAATGGTAAAAACTGATAAAGGTTCTTACTCATTTAAAGAAGAAATTGTACATAACGACAAAGTTAAAGAGTGGTTTGATAAAAACTAATTCTTAAATTATATCTTTTTAAATATTAAGCTTCCTTTTTATACAAGGAAGCTTTTGTTATTTTGTTTAATATGGCATTTTTTGGTTTATTCTCAAAAGAGAAAAAAGAAAATTTAGATAAAGGACTCGAAAAAACGAAGCAAAGTTTTTTTGGTAAAATTGCTAGAATTCTTGTTGGTAAATCTAAAGTTGATTCTGAAGTTTTAGATAACTTAGAAGAGATTTTGATTTCATCTGATGTTGGAGTTGAGACAACTCTTAAGATTATTGAAAGAATTGAAGAGAGAGTTTCTAGAGATAAGGTTTTGGGGACTGATGAGTTGAATACAGTTCTTAGAGAAGAGATTGCTAATTTGTTAGAAGAGAATAATGCGACTAATCTAGTTGGATTTGATTTACCAAAGCACGAAGGTAATCCACATGTTATAATGGTGGTTGGAGTGAATGGCGTTGGTAAAACAACTACTATTGGAAAGTTAGCTCATCAATTTAAGAAAGCTAATAAAAAAGTTGTTCTTGGAGCTGCAGATACATTTAGAGCCGCAGCAGTTGATCAATTAATCATTTGGTCAGAAAGAGTTGGGGTTCCAATCGTTCAACAAGGTATGGGAGCTGATCCCGCTTCAGTAGCTTTTGATGCTTTGCAATCTGCTAAATCTCAAAATGCGGATGTTGTGATTATTGATACAGCAGGAAGATTACACAACAAAGTGAATTTGATGAATGAATTAAGCAAAATCAAACGTGTAATGGAAAAAGTTGTTCCAGGTGCTCCCCATGAGATTCTTTTAGTTTTAGATGGTTCAACTGGACAAAATGCATTTGAGCAAGCAAAGCAATTTTCTTTAGCAACTGACATTAATGCTTTAGCAATAACAAAATTAGATGGAACGGCTAAAGGTGGTGTTGTCATTGGAATTTCAGATCAAATGAAAATCCCAGTTAGATACATCGGAATTGGAGAAGGGATAGAAGATCTTCAAATTTTCGATCGAAACGAATTTGTTAATTCTTTGTTTTCTTAAATTCAATATTAAAATTTTAATGGAAAAGGTTAACAAAAAGTTAGCCTTTTTTTGTGTAATTTACAATATTCTAATTATCTCTAATAATATTATAAATCATTATTCTAATAATATGACTTACAAAACAGTTCTTGAGTCTGAAACAACAATTACAGAATTGATGATACCATCTTATGCAAATTTTGGTGGTAAGGTTCATGGAGGAATTCTTTTGTCAATGATGGATAAAGTAGCATATGTATGTGCTACTAAACATTCTGGAGCTTATTGTGTTACTGTAGCTGTAGAAGGAGTTGAGTTTTTAACACCAGTTGAAGTTGGAGAACTTGTTTCTTTAAAAGCATCGGTTAATTATGTTGGTAATTCAACAATGATCGTAGGTATACGAGTTGAATCATTGAATCCTAAAACAGGTGTTATGAGACATTCTAATTCTTGTTATTTTACAATGGCAGCAAAAAATGAAGAGAATCAATTAATTGAAGTTCCAGGTTTAAGAATTGAAAATCAAGAACAATTAAGAAGATTTAATGAGGGAAAAAAATTAAAAGAGTTTTCCATTAAAAAAAGAGAATTGTTAAAATCTGATTTATCTGGTTTTTCTTTTGCTGATTTAATTCAACAATGCGATGGTGAAAAAGTAGATATCACTTTATTATAACTTTAAAAATGAGTTTTAGTTGAATCTGATAAAAGTTTATATAACACTATCATTTCATCTTCAGAAATATATCGCCATTTTCCAACAGGTAAATCTAGCTCTACATTCATAATTCTAGTTCGTTTAAGCCTGTAAACATCATAGTTCAAATATTCACACATTCTTCTGATTTGTCTATTTAAACCTTGAGTCAAGATTATTCTAAATTCAAATCTACCAGTTTGTTCAACGAAGCATTTTCTTGTAACTGTATCAAGAATAGGAACACCGTTACTCATCTTTTGAATGAAATCGTTTGTAATAGGTTTGTCTACAGAAACGATGTATTCTTTTTCGTGATTGTTTCTAGCTCTTAAAATTTTATTGACGATATCACCATCATTGGTTAAGAAGATTAAACCTTCACTTGGTTTGTCTAATCGTCCAATTGGGAAGATTCGTTTTGGAAAATTGATATAATCAATAATGTTGTCTTTTTCAACTTTTGTATCTGTTGTACAAACAATTCCGACAGGTTTATGGAATGCAATATAAACTGGTTTTTCTTTTGCTTCTGAAATTAATTTACCATTTACATGAACTTCATCAGTTGGACTAACTTTTGTTCCCATTTCAGGAACTTTGCCGTTGATAGTAACTTTTCCTTCTTCAATCAATTTATCAGCCGCTCTTCTTGAACAATAGCCAACTTCACTTAAATATTTATTTATTCTGATTGATTGAGATTCTTCCATTCTTTAATTTTATTCAGATACAAAAGTAAGCAATTACTCTCCATCTTTCAAATAATTACCAATAACATTGTGCCCAAGATAAATTAAGGGGGTGAGTAAAACGGCAATTATTAATTTGGCAGTATATCCAGTAAATCCAATAGTAAAAAACTCATTTAATGTAATTTTACCTGGTAGATAAAAGGCAATTCCTAATACGATAAATGAATCAATTAATTGAGAAAATACAGTTGAACCAGTTGCTCTTAACCAAATATAACGATCACCTGTTCTTTTTTTGAAATGAGAGAAAATGGCAATATCTAATAATTGTGAAATAACAAATGCTATAATGCTACCAATGATAATTAAAACTCCTTGACCAAATACAGCATAAAATTGATTGTCATTTACTGGTGAAATTGAAGAAGCAGGAACTTGCAGTCCGACCAATAATATAACCAAGGCATAAGCTATTAAAGCTGCGGTAAGCAGAGTTAGTTTACGAACACCTTTATGCCCGAAATATTCATTAATCAAATCAGTTGTAATAAAAACAATAGGCCAAGGCAAAATACCAATACTCAAAGTATAGCCAGCTATTTGAATCAGCTTACCACCAATTAATTCAGCAACCACTGCATTGGTGATAAAAATTCCTGCTAGGATTATGAAAACGATATTCTTTTTGGATTGAAACATAAATGTTAATTTATGAATTAAAGATAAATAAAAAAAACTCCCCGAAATTTCTTCCGAGGAGTTTAATATTTATAAGAAGGAAAAATGAATTATCCTACTTTCAATTTTAATGCATTATCTAAAGCATCTAAGAATTCTTCAGTGTAAACATAATGTTCACCATGATTCACTTTGTTACCGTGAATACAAACCGCTAAATCTTTAGTCATAACTCCAGACTCAACAACTTCAATACAAACTTCTTCTAATTTTGTACAGAAATCAATTAATTCTTGGTTATTATCTAATTTACCTCTAAAAGCTAAACCTCTAGTCCAAGCGAAAATTGAAGCGATTGGGTTTGTAGATGTTTTCTTGCCAGCTTGGTGGTCTCTGTAGTGACGAGTTACAGTTCCGTGAGCAGCTTCAGCTTCCATAACCTCTCCGTCTGGAGTGATTAAAACAGAAGTCATTAAACCTAAAGAACCAAAACCTTGAGCAACAGTGTCAGATTGAACGTCACCATCATAGTTTTTACAAGCCCAAACAAAGTTACCATTCCATTTCAATGCAGAAGCAACCATGTCATCAATTAAACGGTGCTCGTAAACGATACCTGCTTCATCAAATTGTGCTTTGTATTCTGCTTCGAAAATTTCTTGGAAAATATCTTTAAAGAAACCGTCGTATTTTTTTAAGATTGTATTTTTTGTAGATAAGTACAAAGGCCATTTTTTGCTTAAAGCCATGTTGAAACAAGATTTAGCAAATCCACGGATAGACTCTTCCGTGTTATACATTGCCATTCCAACTCCATTTCCTTTGTAATTGTATACTTCAAAAGATTGAACTTCGCTTCCATCTTCAGGAGTAAAAGTCATCGTTAATTTTCCTTTCCCTTTGAAAACTGCATCAGTAGCTCTGTATTGATCACCAAAAGCGTGACGACCAACGATAATTGGAGCAGTCCAATTAGTAACTAATCTTGGAACGTTTTGACAAACGATTGGCTCACGGAATACAGTACCATCTAAAATGTTACGAATTGTACCATTTGGAGATTTCCACATAGATTTCAAATTGAACTCTTTTACACGGTCTTCATCTGGTGTAATTGTAGCACATTTAATACCTACTTTGTGAACTTTGATTGCTTCAGCAGCATCAATTGTAATTTGGTCATTTGAAGCATCACGGCTTTCTATTCCTAAATCATAATATTTGATATCTAAATCTAGGTATGGTAAAACCAATTTGTCTTTAATGAATTTCCAAATGATTCTTGTCATTTCGTCTCCGTCCAATTCTACGATTGGATTAGCTACTTTAATTTTAGACATATTCCTTACTTTTAAATTTTTTTGACAAATATACCTTTTAAAGAATAATTAATTTCATTTTTTTAGATTGTTTATTAACTCTTTTTCAAAAAAGTTATTAATTAGTTTAAGATGAATTTCCGTTAAATAAATATCACAACTTATTAAAAATTATCACAATCTTTAATTTAAAACGGATTTGATTAAAGAAAAACCAAAATTGCTTCAAATGTTGGATATACTTTCTGAAATATATTCTCTAACTTTATAGCTTAAAATAGTCCAATTAAATAGAAGTATGGAAGTACTAGAAAAAAGATATATCAATTACGATAGAAAGGGATTCGAAAACGATGAATTGATAACGATTTACAAAGC
>CALPRR020000172.1 GCA_943326025.2 Candidatus Kuenenia stuttgartensis
AATGTTTCCAACGATGTCTTATATTCCATTAGTTTATGCTGGAGCAAATTATAAATTGAATCAAGTTTTCGATTTTGGACTTCAAGAAAGTTATGGAGGATTTGCAAATTTTAGAACAGGACTTTATGTTAACGCTAAAATAAAAAAATATGTATTTGGAATTGCGTCTGAAAACATAATTGGAGCTTTCAATAAAAACGGGAATGGTAAATCATTAATTTTTAGACTACAATGCAGATTTTAATTAAAACGTTACTGATTCTTGTTTTTCCATTCATCGGATGGTCACAAATTTCATTCTATAAATTGTATTCTAACAATGGGTATGATTTTGGTCAAGGAGCAGTTCAACTTGAAGATAGCAGTTACATTATAACAGGTTCCTCAAGTAGTTTTAGTGAAACCAATTCATCTCAAGCATACTTATTAAAGATTGATAGTTTAGGACAAAATATTTGGTCTAAAAATTATGGTGGAATTGAAACTGATTGGGGAAGACGCGTTTTATATTCAAAAAATGATGCCTTATATGTAAGTGGCTTTACCAATTCAATCGGAAATGGTGGTTATGATTTCTATCTAATCAAAACTGATTTATCAGGAAATTTAATTTGGGAAAAATCATACGGTGGTTCGGGATGGGAAAAAGTAAACGATGCCGTTTTACTTCCTGATACAAGCATTTTAATGGTTGGCGAAACCAATTCTCGAACATTAGGTGATAAAGATATTTACTTGGTGAAAACTGATAAAAATGGAGATACCCTTTGGACCAAACAAATCGGCACTTCTGGTGAAGACTTTGCGACAAGTATTCGACTTTTAAACGATAGTATTTGTGTCATAGGAGGTCAAATTTACAATGCTGATTCATTAATGACGAAAGCATATCTTTTAAAATTAAATGTCAACGGAACGATTATTTGGGAACATCAATACGGAAAACATGGTAATACTATTTTTAAAGATTTATGTTTAGTTGGGAATCATATCAATGCCGTTGGACACAAACAAAATATTGTAAGTGGCAAGATTGATCCTATTTGTTCTAAAATATTTTTAAATGGCAATGAAGATTATCTATTTGAAGACATCTTAACTGGAGATTATTATTACGAATTAGTCACTACTTATGCACAAACAAATAAACTTTATTTCGCTTTAAATTCTTCTGTGCCAGGCTCAACTTATTCAGAAGGTTTAGACTTATCAATAGCAAGGTTTACTGAGTCATTATTATGGGACAATCATTCTGTAAACGTTTCTAATGTTGGAGATGATATAGCTGGGCAATTAATCCCAACAAATGATGGAGGAGTATTAATGGTTGGATATAATACTCATTTTGGTGCCGGTGGAAATAACGTTTTTGCTTTTAAAATTGGAGCTGATGAAGTTTTCCCTAATACAACTAATAACCCAACTGTTTCTCCTTTAGTTGAATTAATTGAGTTAGAAAATGAATCAATTTCATATTTCCCAAATCCTGTTTCATATTATTTAACAATTCAATTACCTGAAAATTGGTCAGGCAAAGTTTATCTGACAGATCTACTTGGTAAACAATTGTTTGAACAAGAAAATCCTACTCAAATCGAATTAAACGACTATTCAAATGGAAATTACATTTTAACCTTCAGAAATTCAAAAGGTTCAAAATTGAGTAAAATGATTACAGTCAATCATTAACTACCATTCAAAGGCTTGTTCAGTAAACCATTTCCCTTGAACTCTTAGCGTTTGTTCAATAACATCTCTCACACAGCCATTCCCTCCCAAAACAGGTGATTGATAATGTGAAATTTGTTTGATTTCAACGCAAGCATCTTGTGGACAGGTTGCTATTCCAACTGTTCTCATAACTTTATAATCTGGAATATCGTCTCCCATATATAAGACTTCAGAATCATTTAGAGAAAATTTCTTTTTCAAATCCTCGTAAACATTTAATTTATTAGATGAACGAAGATGAACTTCTTTTACACCTAAACCTTCTAATGCTTCTTTTACATCAATCGAGTTCCCTCCAGTAATAATGAAAATTTTATATCCTAATTTTGAAGCATATTGAATCGCATATCCATCTTTAGAACTTAGACTTCTCATGAAATCTCCTTTATATAGTATTATCTTACCGTCAGTCAATACACCATCAACATCAAAAATGAATGTATTTACAGTATTTAATCTTTCTTTATAACTTGTCATTTTTATTATGATATGTATTGATTATACTTGATGAAAACACTTGATAAATTTCTTTTGTCGTCCCGCTCAATTCTTTCAAATGACTTTCTATCACTTTTGTATCATTTCTTCTAGCAGGACCGGTTTGAGCTTCATAAGGTGAAACTTCTGAAAGTTTATTAACTGTTTCAATCATTAGAGGTTTTAAATATTCCCAATTTAAATTATTTTCATCTAAATATTCTTTTGCAAGAAATGCTAAATGATTCGAGAAATTATTTACAAAAACTGCTGCCAAGTGCATTTTTTTTCGTTCAATAGAATTTGAAATTGAAACATTCAAACTGATTGACGAAGCTAACTTAATTAACTCATTTGTAAATTCTGCATTGGTTCCTTCAATAAAAAAAGGCACTTCCTTAAGATTTAACTCTTTACTTTTTGAAAAAGTCTGTAAAGGATAAAAAACACCTATATTTTCGAAATCTGGTAATGTTGATAATTCAATACTACCAGAAGTATAAGCTGTTTTGAAAGTAGAAGGAATTTGTTTTACAACTTCTATAACAGAATTATCATTGACACAAACTAAAACTAAATCACAAGCTGGTATTGAAGAAATATTTGAAAAAAAAGGTACATTTAATTCATCCGAAAGTTCTTTTGCTGAACACTGATTCAAAGAATAAACTCCAACAATCTTGACAACTTTCGCTAAAGCTTTAGCCAAATGTGAACCAACATTTCCTGCACCAACAATGAATATGTTTTTAATTTCCATATTCAAAGATAGTTAATTCTTAAAATATTATACTTCTTCAGAAAGTATTAATGTCTTAAGATTTTGACAATCTCCTTTGAAGGTTCAAAATATTTGACATTAATGCTTTCTACCAAATATTCTATAATTGAAGCATCGATATATGAAAGATAAAACACCTCTATAGAATGTTCATTTTCAATGTAATTAAAATCAAAAATCCCTTTTTTTTCAAAAAAAACATTCTCTAATTGTTGAATCTCTTCTGAAGTTAATGCTCTACAATATTTTATGGTATGTTTGATTTCATAATATCCTTTATCAACAAGGGATTTTCTTGATTCTTCAAAACTTTTCGTAAATAATGAATTTGATTGAGAAAAAGAATCAAAAACAAAACAACAAAACAATACTGTCAAAACTTTAAATATTTTCATCATTTATTAATTATAAATTCAACAATTTTAGCACCACTTTTTTCATTTGAATATTTCAAAAAATACAATCCGTTTTCAAAATCATTTGTTTCAAAAAACATATTTTGCATACCTTTTGAGGAATTCAATTTAACATCAATAACTTGTCCCAACTGATTAATTATTTCTATTTTGCTTAATAATTCCTCTTCATTATTAAATTCAATAATAAAATAATCTTTTGAAGGGTTCGGGTAAACAGATAACAAACCAACGTTTTCAGCTCTTCTGTTAATTGAAACAACTTCTGATTTTTCAATAGAACCATTAAAATCTATTTGATCCAATCTATAATATACAACACCAAATTTTGTTTCTCTATCAGTGTATGAATAATCCTTTACTTTATTTGAATTACCTTGGCCATCAATCAAAGCAATTTCAATAAAATCAACACCATCATATGATCTTTTTAAAGAAAAATAATCGTTATTGATCTCATTTGCTGTTTGCCAAATTAAATTATTACTATTTGACTCAATTATCCCATTGAAATAAACCAATTTTACGGGTAATACTCCAATTGCTGACCAACCTGAAATTGTAAAATCACAAACATCTCCAGCTTGTCCATCTACCATTAAATAATAACTATTCCCAATGGTTAAGCCTGTAGCAGTAACAGTTCCTGACACTTGAGCATTTGGATTAAAACAATTTGATTTAGATGTAAAAGAAGTACAACATCCTCCAGATCCAGCAGATAAACCAAAAACTTGTGCTTGAATACCCCAAGCATAATCACAGTTATTCACAGTGGTAAAGTTGAATATTTCTGTTGTTGATGTCGCAGTAAATTTATACCATGAATTATTATCGATAGAACCACAGAATATACTACTTAGATTGGATGGTGAATCTGTTGTATAAGTGGAAGATGTATTGGATGAAAAACTCACTCCTCCTTTAGATAACGTTGCTGGATTACTGCAATAATCATTTGTTGCATCATTTCCACAAGTTGCATTATAATCCATACTACAAATACCAAAAGTCCCAACTTCAGCATTTCCAAATGCCCAGCAACGAATATACAATGTAGCACCTGGTGATTGACCGGTTAAAATAAGCATTGGCATGGTAGCTGAATTATCACTACTATTATCATCACAAGAAATTAAAGATAATGAACCACAAGCCCCAGAATAAGCTGCCATGCCTAAATCTGTAATTGCATTTGCAGAAGTGTTAATTTTTACATTCCCCGAAGCAGGAACTACAACTTTAAACCAAATATCTCTTCCAGCATAACTTGCACATCCAGGAGCTGGAACACCTGAAGTTGATGTTGAATTACTTGTACTTCCAGAAGTATAAGCTACACATTGTGAAGATGTTGATAGAGAAATTGCAGAACATGGATTATCATTTACTGGAGGAATATTGTTTTGTACACAAATATTAAAAGTACCTGTACCTGAACTAAATTTCCATATTCTTATGTAATATACGCTTCCAGAAGTAAGTCCAGTTGCAGTTATTTCAGACATTAAACTTGGTCCACCATCATCATCACAAGTAATTTGAGACGAACCTGATGAACAGTTTGTAGCTGAATACAAAGCCATTCCACTATCTGTGATTGTTCCGGCAGTTGAAGTGATTGTAACATTTCCACTTGCTGGGCAAGTAAATTTATACCATCCATCTGAAGCTGTTCCGATTGTTGCGCATGTGGGAGTTCCAAACTCTGTTCCTTTTGTTAATCCAACTGTCGTTCCAGCTGAATATGAACAGGTTGATGATACAGAAAGTGTAGTAGCAGTACAAGGTGTATCGCCTTGTGCAAACATCATTTTAGCAATAAAAAATGATGCCGTGAAAATAAATTTCTTCACTTGTTTTTTGTAGTTTAATAGTAAATTCGAT
>CALPRR020000173.1 GCA_943326025.2 Candidatus Kuenenia stuttgartensis
ACTACTAATTTACCTCCTTCAACACATAACCAAGCCCATCCAGAACCGAAACGTGTTGCACCTGCTTTTGCAAATTCTTCTTTGAAAGCTTCAAAAGATCCAAATGCTGAATTAATTGCTTCAGCTAATTCACCTGTTGGAAGACCTCCTGCATTTGGAGCCATAACTTCCCAGAATAAATTGTGATTCCAAAAACCACCACCATTGTTTCTAACAGCTGGTTTGTCTTTACAATTTTTTAAAATTTCTTCAATTGTTTTACCTTCTAATTCAGTACCTGCAATAGCAGCATTTAAATTAGTAATGTAAGCTTGATGATGTTTCGAATGATGGATTTCCATTGTTCTAGCATCAATATGTGGCTCTAATGCATCATATGCATATGGTAAACTTGGTAATTCAAATGCCATATCTATTTTATTTTTTATTAGTATTAATTTATGTACCTCAAAATTAATTTTTTCTAATTGAAAATCAATCTTTGTTTAGAATTATTTTAAATAAAAACCTAGTTTATTATTTCTTCAACTTTTCGGCATATTTTTTATATAATTCCATTTGAGAATTGTTCAATGAAATGATCTTTCCATTCACAAAAGCTAAAACAATATTATTTGTTCTCATGTCTAAAGCATTGCCTGAAGAAACAAAAAATGTTGCATCTTTTCCTTCCTCAACACTTCCATTCGTTTTTCCAACTCCCATAATTTCACAACTACTTAACGAAATAGATCGAATCGCCTCTTCTTCTGATAATCCATAAGTCATTGCTGTTCCAGCTAAAAAAGGTATATTTCTAGCTTGCATTGCCTCCATGTCTCCCTCATTTTGCAAACAAAATTTCACGCCTCCAGATTGTAATAAATAAGGAAGTTTATAAGGTAAATCTGTTGGGTCTTCTTCATTTTCAGGTAAACTATGAACTCTTGGTAACATTACAGGAATCAATGCATCTCTTAGTTTTGGGAGAATTAAGTAACTGTCATAACCTCCGACGATAACAGGAAAAGTAAGATTTATTTTTGTAGCAAAATCAATTACATCTAGTAGCTGCTGAATAGTATTAGCATGAATATATACACGTTTTTCTCCTTTAAAGCAGTTTTTCATTGCTTCAAAACGAAAATCAGTTTTTATATTATCGCTAACCTCCGAATAAGCTTTTGCATTTTCAAAAAATTGGTAAATCTCTCTTTTTTGACTTTCGTAGTTTTCATTTTTTTTCCCCTTTTCCTCAAAAGATCTTGGCCAATTCAAATGAATTCCATCTTCTGCTTTTACAGTAGCGTCTTGCCAATTCCATCCATCAGTATACATGACAGCAGATGTACCAGATACAACTTCTCCACGAGGACAAGATTGTGTGATCAAAACACCATTAGTTTTGATAGTACTTAAAACATTTGATTCCGCATTATAAGCAATTTGGGCTCTCACATGAGGATTAAATACTCCTATTTCTCTAAAATCATTTGTTGCTCTAACTGCTTCTATTTCTGTAAGACCTAATGTCGAATTTGGAGCTACAAAACCAGGATAAACTTGTTGACCTTTTAGATCTATTATAGTATCCCACTCAGTTTTATTGTAAGTATAAGCTAAAACATTTTTCACTAAAACAATCTTCCCATTTTTAATGCCTATTAAAGCTGTTTCTAGAACTTGGCCATTTCCAATATGTAAATAACCATTTTCCAAAAGGATTGAATTGTATTTTTTTTGAGAAAATAAATTAGTTCCTAGAAAAATAAAAAAGTATATAAGTATGATTTTTGATTTCATTGCTTTTAATTTATCGAATTAATGTGAGTTTGTACCTTCACTTCCTTCTTCTCCAATCGTATCACAGTGGAAATGTTTGCGTCGTTTTTTAGCAAATGGTTTAGGTGTTTCACCATTTTCAGTTGATTCCATCATTTTTGAGATGATTCTACCTTTCTCTAATTGATTTCTTGCTTGCAATAATTTATCTTGTTCCAATGAATATAAAATTTCACCATCTATGATTGTATATTCTACTTTGGCCTTTATACTCAATGGATTATCAGACCATAGAACTAAATCTGCATCTTTCCCTATTTTTATACTTCCCATTTTATTATCCAAATGAAGAATTTTTGCTGGATTCAGAGTTACCATTTTCCAAGCTTCTATTTCAGACATACCTCCATATTTAACAGATTTTGCCGCTTCTTGATTTAATCTTCTTCCCATTTCAGCATCATCAGAATTAATTGAAACAAGTAATCCATTATCAGCCATTAACTTCGCATTGTATGGAATTGCATCATTTACTTCATATTTGTAAGCCCACCAATCAGCAAACGTAGAAGCCGCTGCACCGTGTAAAGCCATTTTATCAGCAACTTTATATCCTTCTAAAATATGCGTAAACGTATTAATTTTAAAGCCCATTGAATCAGCAACTTTCATCAACATTAAAATTTCTGATTGAACATAGGAATGACACGTAATAAAACGTTCACCATTTAGAATCTCACTTAAAACATCTAACTCAAGATCTCTATGGAGATGATGATTATGCAATCCTTCTGATGATTTTTTAGAATGTTTCCAATCATTTTGATATACTTGGGCACGTTTAAATCCATCGTAGAAGACTTGCTCAATACCCATTCTAGTTTGTGGGAAACGATTAGTATAAGCATCTCCAAAATTAGATTGTTTAACATTTTCACCTAAAGCAAACTTGATGAATTTCGGCGCATTGGGAATTAATAATTCATCAGGTGAATGTCCCCATTTTAATTTTATCAAAGCTGATTGACCTCCAATTGCATTAGCTGATCCATGTAAAAGTTGAGCAGCTGTAACACCTCCAGATAATTGTCTGTAAATATTAATATCATCCGGATTTAATACTTCTCCAATATTCACTTCAGCAGAAATCACCTGTCCTCCCTCATTTACTCCTTTTGAAATAGCAATATGAGAATGTTCATCGATAATACCTGAAGTTAAAAATTTCCCTTTTGCATTTATAATCTTAGCATTTGGAGGTAGTAAATGATTTGAATCTCCTACATAAACGATTAAACCATTGTTTACTAAAACAGTTGCATTCTGCAAAATTCCTTCTGCTTCATTTGTCCAAACTGTTGCATTTGTAAAAGCAATCGTTTGTTTTGTTGGAATTGAATCCAAACCATAAGCTACATTTGGAAACCATGGTTTAGAAATTCCTATCGTATCTGTTTTAATAGATAAATCTTCTTTTTTAATTTCTGGTTTATCGTTTCTAATTGCTGACCATTGGATCCATTTTCCACTTGGCAAATATCCATCTCCTTCAAAAATCCCTAATTTACTGTTGACTTTCGCATGAAGATTTATACTTCCTTTGAAATTTGCATCATCAACATTAAACTGTAAAGTCAAATCATTTTCTGTTAATTGAATAAAAGTGTTTTGATAGATTGTATCCGTATTTGAAATTCCTGTATTTAGTGTTTGAATCTTTACAATTAATTTATCCAGATTACCTGAAATTTCCATTGGATATTTTTTTCCATCTAAAAATAAGTTATACTTTCCTCGAATATCATGTTTTGAAAGAGTTGTAATTACTTTTCTTTCGCCAAGTAACCATGCTTCTAATAATTTAGCTTTAGTTGTAAAAGGATTTGAATCATAGATCATAAAACTGGCTTTCTTTCCTTTTTCTAAGGTTCCAAATTCATGATCGATTTTTAATAATTTTGCTGGTTCTACAGTTAAAGCATTTAATGCATCGGCCGCACTTAAACCTCTCGAAATCGCTTTATGGAGATTTTTCCAAAACTCATCTTGCGTTTTGTTTCCATAGGAAGAAATTGAAAAATTAATCTTATTTTCTCTCAAAATAAATGGATTTGAAGGAGCTAAATCCCATGTTTTCAAATCACTCAAATTGACATCTTTAGCAATATATGGGTCTTTCAAATCAAAAGGTACTGGAAAATTAATTGGAATAATTAACGAACTTTTTAAGTTTTTTAATTGATTTACAGCTGCATATTCATTTCCACTTCCAAAAAAAGTAAAATGATAATTAAATTCATTTCCAATTTTTGCTGCTCTTAATATTTCCCATTTATCTTCCGTAAAAAAGATCATTGGAAGACTCGTTTGTTTTTCAAGTGCATTAAGAGAAAGATTTTGATCTTTCTTTGTAGCATGCGTATACCACTGAAGGTCATAGAAGGTTTGTCTTAACAAAGCAATGCTTCCCATTTGTGAAGATGGATAAGTTTGGTTTGAAATCCCTGGTTTAAATGAGAAATAACTCGCTGAAGCAGGCTTTAATAAATGTTTATTTTCAGAAGAAGATCCTAATGAAATCAACGTTCCATTTCCTCTTGCAATTCCATCTTGGATATGCGTAACAGCTAAACCAAAACCCATTTTAATTAATTCATCATTCGCTTTTTCGTTAATTGAATAAACTAAACTTGGATCAGTTTCGGGATGTATACTTTCATTCCAATAATAAGCTCCTTTTTTAGAAGTCTCTATTTGTGGTTGAAAACTAACTCCTTTAGATGTCGGCTCAGGTAAACCTACAGAAGAGTACGTTTCGATAAACGCTGCAACAATGGTTTTACCTTGGCAATCAACAATTACTGCATTTTTTGGAGCAGAAATAGATTTACCAATCTCAATAATTTCATTGTCTTTGATTAATAAACTTCCACTTTCAATCGTTTTTGTTGGAGAAACAATAATCGTTGCATTAGTTAAAAAGTAACAATCTACTTTAGAGTCTTCTAACCCATTTTTAGGAGAAAATTCTTGTGAAAAAGAGTAAAAGGAAAATAGAAATAAAAGCGAAAAAATATACTTCATAGTTATACTTATGTGTTTAACAGGTCGTGAAATTAACAAAATCCATTTAAATTGTTTGAGATTTTAAGAGTTGGTAAGCGATTTTAGTTTATTTTTGTCCTTTAAAATTCAAATTATGGAAGGATTAATTCATACACATTCAGGATTACGTTGGATAGCACTTATATTATTAGTTGTTGCAATTTTCAATGCAATTGCATCTAAAAGAAAAGGTGAATATTCTAAAAAAGATAAAATGATCAATTTATTTGCAATGATCATGCTTCACATACAATTATTAATTGGAATTATTTTGATGTTTACTTCAACTAAAGTAAATTATTCAAAAGGTTGGATGGGGAATGATTCAGCTAGATTTTTTGGTATGGAACATTTAGCAGGAATGATTATAGCAATTTTAATTGTTACAATCGGAAG
>CALPRR020000174.1 GCA_943326025.2 Candidatus Kuenenia stuttgartensis
ATTAAAGGTAAACGATTACTTTGTTTATAGTGAATCATCTAGGAAATATGGTAGAATTATTTTGGTAATTGTATGTTTTGCTTTTGTTAGTCAGATTTTTATAATAAAATTTCAAAGATATAACAAGCTCCAACCAAGATCATACTTGGCGGAACAATTACTTTGAAAAGATTAAATTTACCTTCGAATAAATGAGCTTGTGAAACGATAGTTGAACCTCCTATTGAAAAGATTGAAAGATTTAAAAATATAAAGTGGAGACCAGAAACCACTAAAAAAAACGGAGCGAAATTACCACTACAAAAGAGTAGTAAAAATTTAAAAATGAATTATATGAAATCAAAATTGACTATTTTACTGTTTATTCTTTTTTTAACCACTTGGAATTTAACTATTAATGCGCAGACTTCAATTCCAAAGGGAAAAGCACAATTAATTGAGTTTACAAATGCAACCGCAAAATTTACAGTACCCGAAGGGAAGACTTGGTATATTCAAAATACGTTTTCTGATTGGCGAATTGAATGCACTCAACCAGATGGTACTACAGGTAGAACAATAAGAGTGTTTTTAAAGAGTTTAAATGGTCTTTTAAAAACAGACTTATCCAAAAATAAATTTGGTCCACTTTTGTATTTTTCAAGTGAAACGAATAGTATGTCTTTAATTTTTCCAGAAAAAACAACTTTTGAATTGCTTTTAGTGAGCAGCGAAATTAACCAAGACATAAAATTATTCAATGGTCTAGGATATATTAATATTATTGAAACTGATAATTTGACTAATCCATAAAAGGTAACTACTCAAAACCAAAAGCGGCGATTCATTAGTTAATTCAATATTTTCCGCTACTATTAATGTTTTTTCTTGGTTGAAAAGTTTAGTACTTCTTATCAATACTTTTGTTAGCTAGAAAAGGTTATGTGGCAGATAAAAGAAGACTCGGAAAAAGTAGATTTAATTCTGAAGCTTTAAACTATAAATATTTCAGGAAATAATGAGTGAAAAATTCTGTATCTTTTTCTATGATAACTTTCCGAAAAACATTATAATAATTTGATGGACACAAACATAAATAATGGAATTACTTTCGAAGAAACAACCAATTTCTTGAAATGGGGTAAGTTTATTAATCCACTAATCCGAAAATTTAAAGGATCTAAAGTAAAATTAGGCGGAAGAACTATTTACAATTGGGGGAAACATACTATTCTTAATGGATTAGAACTTGAATTAACCAATAGTTTCAATAATTATGGAAAAGAAAGATGGTTTAGAAGATTTAATCAAATTGAGTATTGGGCTATTGGAGATGAAATTGCAAAACATGAATTTGATAGAATATCCAATCATCTTATAAAATTATTCGGACAACCTATTATTAAAGATGACAATACTGATAATAGAGAAAAATACTTAAAATGGAAAATTGTCAAAATTGATATTTCACTTTATTTATTTGAACAACATTCTTATAAACTCCACTTCATAATTAAAAAAAACATCAATTAAAAGTTTACTTTAAATCTGTATTATAGGAGCAATTGACTTCATAACAATCTGATATATAACTATACTTATACAAATCATTAAATTTCGAAGTGACTAGAAAACAACTTACAGAAAAACATAACTTTATTAAAGACACAATATTTCGAGTAAAAACGATTTTGTTGTCTGGAAATAGAATTCTCAAAAATTTACTCAACCCCACTTTAAAATTCAGGGACAACAGTCAACTTATAAACGAGCAATTAATTTCTTTTTCTGAAAGTGATCTTTGGAATCCATTTGATAATAAAGATAATTGGATTTTGACTGCTGGTAAAGTTGAAAATTTAAGAATTGCTTCAAAAAAAATTAATGGAATTGAAATTAAAGCCAATGAAGTTTTTAGTTTTTGGAAGCATCTAGGAAATCCAAATATTGGTCAAGGTTACGTAATTGGTAGAGAAATCAGGGAGGGATGTATTGTACCAACTATTGCTGGAGGACTTTGCCAACTTTCAAATGCACTTTACGATTCGGCTTTAAAAGCAAATTTTGATATTATCGAAAGACATAAACATACAAAAGTTATAAAAGGCTCACTTGCAGAACAAGACCGAGATGCAACTGTAAAATGGAATTACATTGATTTACGGTTTAAATCAAATTTTGATTTTAGAATTGAAACCGAATTGAGTTCAGATAAATTAATTGTACGTTTCAAGAGTAAACAAAAAAACTTAAAATCAGAAGAAAGTATTTTAAATCAAAAAAAAACAGACAAACTTAACGATTGTTATTCTTGTGGGAATTCAGCTTGCTTCAAACACCCCGATAGAAGACCCTTGAATCAAAAAATTGAAACTACTACTTATATTCTTGACGAAAAATGGAAAGAATTTGACGATTACGTAAAATCAACAACAAAAGAAAATGATAATTTTATAATACCACTTAAAAAAAACAAGTTCATCAAAACAGACCGCTATTTATGGAAGGCCCTAAAATCAAACAAAACAAATGCGACAACTAGACAAGGAATCTATCGAGCATTAAAATTGAGATTTTCAACCAAACAGAACAATGTGTTCGAGATGATTTTAGAGCTAGACAAGAAAATTGCAAGAGCAGCAGCAAATCAAATTCCAATTGAATCAACTCATTTAGTAATATCTCAGAACTTATTACCGTTCATATACGAAACAGGTTTTTTAGGTGGTCGGACCTTTGATGTCTTAATGAATAGATTACCGATTGAAAAACTACAAGAAAGACTTGACTATGCACATTCGAAACACCCAGAAAGTGAAACATTGAATGATTTTAGAACAACAAGTAAATTAGCAAACATTGAATTCATTGCACTCAAAAAGGCTAGAAAAATAATCACTCCTCATTCAGAAATTGCCGAAATGTTCAAGAACAAGGTTGAAAAATTAAATTGGCATATTCCTTCAAAATCAATTGAACATTTAAAAGGAAACAAAATACTTTTTCCTGCCTCTGCTGTAGGTAGAAAAGGAGCTTATGAAATTAAAAGACTTGCACTGGAATTAAATCTAGAATTGATGATTTCTGGAAGAACTATTGAAAAAGAAAACTTTTGGGAAAAAATTAAAGTTGAAAAATTTAAAGGTGACTTTAACGAAGTTGGTTTAGTTATATACCCTACTTATATAGAAAATCAACCAAGACAAATTCTAAAAGCCATTTCTAAAGGTATTCCAATAATTACTACATCTGCATGTGGCGTTGATAATTTAGAAAATATAAAAACAGTTGATTTAGGAAACTATGAGCAATTAAAAAATGAAGTTATTAAACATATTTAGACGAGAAAAGATGGACATAAAATCTATTAGGGTTATTCGCACGGATATCACATAACCTTCTAGAATACATGCTATTAAAGTGAAAAATCAAAAATTAAATTTGTAAATTAAAATTACTTTTAATAATTTTAATTTACAAATTTAATTTTCTATGAAACAAATTATACTACTCACTTATATAATAATTTCATCTACTTGTTTTTGTCAGATACCTAATTGGACTGAGACGTCTTGTGATGGTGTTCAATACAATATGTATACTGAATTGCAAAATGGCAATGCGGTAATTTTAGATTTTGGATCCGCTTGGTGTGGACCATGTAATATTACTGCTCCAGAATTACAAACTATTTGGTCAAATTATGGAGAAGGTACTATGGGGGTTAAAGTATTCGAATTCTTTTTACAAGATCTTAATTCAAACCAAGCTGACTGTTCTGATCTGGCATTTTGGGAGTACCAGCATTCTCTAACATTTCCAGGGTTTGCGAATGCAAATGTTAATAACATCTATTCACAATATAATACTTTGTATGGATCTGGCTTACCACTTATTCTTATGTTTATTCCAAATACAATTGATCCAGGTGCCAGCACCCTAGTATATACATTTCCAGAAAATTTGTCGAGTAATGATCAGCTAGCTGAAGAACTCACAAGTATATTATCAGAAAATTCTTTTTGGGCATTAGGCATCAATGAATACCAATCAAACAATAAAGTAGAGTTGGTTAAAGTTGTTGATATGCTAGGAAGAGAAACATGTCAGTCATATAACACTCCTCTGATTTATTATTATTCGGATGGAACAAAGAGAAAAATTTTCAAAAATAGTTTTTAATTATACCTTATGAAAATGAGAACAATTCTTTCAACTATTCTGTTTTTTTTAATATTCAATTCAGTAATTTCCCAGTCAACTCCTGTTTTTGTTGATAATGGTGATTTTGAAGCACCTTTTAGTAACAACATACCTCCGCAATTAACTCCAGTTCAAGGATTATCTGATTCCCCTGGATGGGTTGGTTTTTATTCAATCGATACTACAACAGCAAATAGCGGTTCTCAATCTTTAAAAGTGAGTACGACAGTCAGTTCTGAAATAAATCAATTTAGGGTTTGGGGTAATGATACTGTGCCTGGAGGTGCAGAATATTATCCGTTTATTCAAGGAAATTGGAGTTGGAACATAAACAGTTGGGGAAGTATTGAGGTAAGTTTTTATTCTAAACATCAAATTGCAACAGGAGATACTGCAGCGGTTTTATTTTACTTATCACCAAGTGGTATTATTGAAGATGCATGCGCATATGGTTACCTATTCTTTACAGGAACCGATAACAACTGGCAAAACCATACACTAAATTTTACAAACATTTTTGGGAATACATGTGGAAATCCAAATGCTTTAGGTAGACTTATTTTTCAAGCATCATCGACACTAAAAACCAGATACGAATGTATTGGGTGTAATAACTATAATGTTCAAAATGGATTAGCTGAAAGTTCTCTATGGATAGATGATATTACTGTTTCTTATATTAATCCGAATGCTTCCACTGAAATATATGGTTTAATTGATTCAAAAATATATCCTAATCCGGTAACGGATAAAATAAAAATAAAAATTTCAGAAGAAATTAAATCTTTTGAATTGTATGACATGCAAGGTGTATTAGTCATTAAAAGTAATAAATCTGAAATTGATACATCCCAATTATCTCAAGGCATATATACTTATATCATTAATACGGTTAATGATAAACAATCTTTTGGAAAATTGATTAAAATATAGGATAAAAAGATTTTAAAATACCCATACAATCCATTAAATTACTAATCTCTATCTCATTTAAAGATTATCAATCAAAACTGACTTTATAAAATCTTGTAATATAAATCCTGAATATCATTTTACATTAAATATTCCAAATAACAAA
>CALPRR020000175.1 GCA_943326025.2 Candidatus Kuenenia stuttgartensis
TCTTATTTGTGTGATGAAATTAGCTGGTTAGATGGAGAAAACATTATAGTAAAGACTAAAGATAAATCTGCAATAATAAATGATTCTGGTAAGATTATTAGTAATTATTATAATTCTATTTCACCGTTAACAAATGGTTTTTATCGTGCAACAAATTGTATTTATAAAAATTTAAATGATTATAAGGAGAATTGTAATGTTAGAATTTTGAATAAAAAAGGTAAAGAAATCGACAGCTTTGATTCATCACAAGAGAATATTGTTGATATCCTTTGTAGTGAATTTTTTAATGGTGTTTCTTGGCTTTATAATGGTGATAAAATGAAATTAATTAATTCAAATGGTGAAATACTTTCCAATATAGAAATCAACGGTGTAAATGATTTTAAAAATGGACTTTTGACAGTTTTTTCGATTAAAACCAATACAGGGTATAAAGAAGGATTGATTAATAATAAAGGAGAAATAATTATACCTGCAAAATTTTATAGAATATTTTATGGAAATGATAGTCATGCAATAGTATTAGATGAAAACTATGAATATAAAATCTTACAAATACTAAATCAATAATGGATAAAATCAAATATTCAAACAGTATTATATTATTAGCTCTTTTTGTACTTTTTAGTTTTCAAATTCTTGCTCAAAAACCCAGAAAAATCTTTAATTACCTTCAAGAAAATCAACTTACTCTAGCTTTTGAAGAGTATAACAAAATTTCTAGTGATAAAGAATATGATAAAGACGATAAAGTATTATTCTCTTATGCAAATTGCTTATTTCAAATAGATACAAGTTATCAGAAATATAATCCGACTCAAGCTATTAAAGAATTCAATGGAACGAATATTAGTTCTGAATATAGACAATCAATTTACAAATTCTTAGGTAAATATACTTTGTCACCAGAGGTAATTAATCAGAAAATAATTAATGAACTCTATAAAGAAGCAATAAAATTAAATACAGTTGAGTCATACACAAATGCCTTAAACTATTATTCACAAGAACATAATGATAATGTAGTCAAGCTTTTAGAGATTGCTAGTTATAATAGAGTAAAATCAAATAAAGTAATTTCTCAACTTAAACTTTTTATAACTAAATATCCTGAAAGTATTTATAAAACTGAAATTCAAAATTTACTAGAAAGAGAAACTTTAAACAACTACCAATCAATCAATAATATTGATAGTTTGAATCAATTTATTACTCAGTTTAATTCGAGTGTATATAAACCAGAAGCTATAGACTTCAGAGATTCATTAGTTTTATCTAATTTAACTGAGAATTATGATTCGTTATTAGCATTTACCAAAAAATATCCTGAATCAAAATTCAAAAAAGAGGTTGAAAGTCGATTACCTGATTTGCTTTACAAAGAGGTTGAAAGTAGTGAGTATTCTATTGAATTATGTGAAAAATTCATTAATACATTTAGAGACGATAATAGGGTAAGTGTAATTGATAGTATTACATTCTTCAAAGCTGCCCAAAAAGACGCTACTATAGATTATAGAAATTACATAAAACTTTTTAACAATGGAAACTATTTATCTATTGCAAATATTAAGATAGAAAATAAAATCTTGAGTTTGGATAAGATTAATAAGTGCTTTAATTTGGATTCATTAATTGATTATTCTTTCTGTGATAATATTGTAGATTTTGAAGTCGAGGTTATTAAAAGATATAAATTTCTATTACTATACAATAATTTTAAAATTAAGATTAATAACCCTAACATTCAAGATAGTCAATTAAGATCTTTTTTCGTAAATAAAATTTTAGGTGTCGATTATATAGAATTATTAGAAGGTTATGAGACCGATTACGACAATTCAATTTTTAATTCTAATTATTCTTGTAACAATTTAAGTATTGTTAAACAAAAAAAAGAATATATTTTTTTGTTTAACAGTTTAAAAAACTATAATGTAATATTTGATATTGAGGTTAATCATACTAATGAATGTATAGAAATCAGAAAGGTATTTCATAGCACTGGTGGTGTCAATATGAATCAATTCCTATGTGTGTTCGATAAAAATCAACTCAAATTGATTTTTGATTACAATAGTAAAATGGAAGAAAAATTCACCAAAATAATTAATGATAAATTTAAGTTTATTCCATTAATCCCATTTTATACTATATATTCTGAAAATGGTAATAACTACAAATTGCGTTTTGAATATAAGAATTTGAATGACTATAAAATTATGTCTTCAAGTGAGGTTAAAGTTGCTGGCGATATTGCTTTTCCTTTCAAATTAATTAATAAAAATATTATGTTTGATTTTAGTAAAATAAAACTAAACAAATATTAATTTATATTTCACCTTTATTTATATTAATTTCCATTTATGAAAATTTAAATACTAGTAGTTTTTTCTTAATTCTACCTACTTCACTGGAAGTCAGTTTGTTTGCATATTTAATTTGAAATTAAATAATGCTATTCAATATTTTATTTAAACTTCTATTATTTATATTCAATTACAAGTCGATTAATGATTCATTTGATTTATACGTTATTGTAAAAACCATACTTCTTTTCCTTACAATGACACCTACTATTGAAAATTTCTTAGATGGCAAAATAATTGAAACAAAATAAATTCGTTTATCCAAAATATATCTGCCAGATATCCTCTAGCAGATATATTAAACTTCAATTTACCTTGGTTTGTATTTAATAAAAGCAAGCTTACCTTTTAATTTCAGGTTGTATAATTGGATTATTATAGTATCGTTGAAATTTCTATCTTTTATAAAGTATTAGATGCAATTATTCGAATCCTTAAAAAAAGTGGTGATAATATTTTGAATTCTAAACCAAGTTGCTGAATATAAATATTTTATATGTATATCTAATTTATTAGCATTTTGTCCTTTGTAAATCTACTTATTACTAACGCTAAAACTACTGTAAACTTTTTCATGGTTTTTGAAGATTAATTTAATATGCAAATTTTCTAATAATACACTTTCATTAAATTAATATTACATTCTAAAAATTACCGATAAATCTGAATAAAAATAGTTTTAATAAGCTTATATTTATAAAATTTGTTAGCAGAATAAACATTGTTTACTGTCGGTGTAAATAGGGTTTTAAAATCGCGTATTTTTAAAGTTATTTACTGATAAGCAAGATGATGTATAATCATTAAAAAAGGATAGTATGAAAGGAATTCAATTTGATTTAGGGAAAGGATTTATTTTCAGTAAACATGTACCAAAAGAAATATCTCATTTTGATAGAGTATTTGACATCTTTAAAGAATTGCTGACACATACTTCTGGAAATGTCGAAGAAGCTTTTGAATGGTTGGACGTACTCGACAAAGAATATTCAATTTTTACCGACGAATACACCTTAGCTGATTTTGAAGAAGATCTTAAGAAACGAGGCTATATCAAAGAAGAAATCGATCCTGAAGATGGTAATGCTGGTAAAGGAAAAGGGAAGAACTTGCTCACAGCAAAAATGGAATCTGCACTTCGTGAATTTGCCTTGGACCAAATTTTTGGTAAGCTGAAAAAAAGCGGAATAGGAAATCATAAAACATCAAAAATAGGAGTAGGGGATGAACGCGATGGAGACAGCCGATCGTTTCAATACGGAGATGATCTTGCCCTCGTAAACATGACCGAAAGTTTAAAAAATGCGCAGATCAATCACGGAATTTCAGATCTTAAACTTACTGAAAATGATTTGATTGTTGAAGAGACAAAACACAAAGCTCAAATGAGTACTGTTTTGATGATTGATATTAGTCATTCGATGATTTTATATGGAGAAGATCGAATCACACCGGCAAAAAAAGTCGCTATGGCTTTGGTGGAATTAATCAATCGGAAATACCCTAAAGATACGATTGATATTATCGTTTTCGGAAACGAGGCATGGCCTATTAAAGTAAAAGATTTACCTTATTTAAAAGTAGGACCTTATCACACCAATACTGTTGCAGGCTTAGAATTAGCAATGGATATTTTGCGTAGAAAACGAAATACCAACAAACAAATCTTCATGATTACAGACGGTAAGCCCAGTTGCGTTAAATTACCCAATGGTGAATTTTACAAAAACAGCAATGGTTTAGATGAAATGATAGTAGGTCAATGCCTAAATAAAGCGGCACAAGCCCGAAAATTAAAAATTCCGATCACCACATTTATGATTGCACAAGATCCTTATTTGAGACAATTTGTAGAATTATTTACTGCGCAAAACAAAGGGAAAGCTTTCTTAACAGGTCTATCAGGTTTGGGACAAATGATCTTTGAAGATTACGAAAAAAACAGGGTGAAAAGAATTTAACAAACGCATTAAAATACATAAAATGAAAAAAGAAATCACATTCAAAGAATTAAAAGCTTCAGGATACAAAGACCAATCTATCAATGAAGAGATGCAAGCAAATCTTTCAAGAAAAATAAAATCTAAAGAGCCTGTTTTTGAAGGATTATGGGGGTATGAAGATACAGTTGTTCCACAATTGAAAAAAGCAATTCTTGCTGGACATCACATCAATTTATTAGGATTAAGAGGTCAAGCAAAAACGAGAATTGCCCGCAATATGATTGAATTATTGGACGAATACATGCCAATAGTAAAAGGTTCAGAAATCAATGATAGTCCTTTTCATCCTATTTCAAAGTACAGCAAAGACATATTGGCTGATAAAGGAGATGAAACACCTATTTCTTGGGTGCATCGTTCGGAACGATTTTTTGAAAAATTAGCGACTCCAGATGTAAATGTCTCCGATTTGATTGGAGATATCGATCCAATTAAAGCAGCTACTTTAAAATTACCCTATTCAGACGAACGTGTTTTGCATTATGGAATGATCCCTCGAGCGAACCGTTGTATTTTTGTTCTAAACGAACTGCCTGATTTACAAGCGAGAATACAAGTTTCCTTGTTCAATATTTTACAAGAGGGAGACATACAAATTCGTGGTTTTCAATTACGAATGCCGTTGGATATTCAATTTATATTTACAGCAAATCCAGAAGATTATACCAATAGAGGAAGCATTGTAACTCCGCTAAAAGATCGAATCGGATCACAGATTTTCACACATTATCCAAAGTCAATTGAATTAGCTAGAAAAATAACGGAACAAGAAGCGAAAATTTCGGATAGCGACAAAGAACGAATTACAATTTGTAGTTCTGCAAGAGATTTACTAGAA
>CALPRR020000176.1 GCA_943326025.2 Candidatus Kuenenia stuttgartensis
GTTACAGTAATCAATTGAAAGATCATCTTTAATTGAACCTCCTGGTTGAATAACTGCTTTAATCCCTTCATTTCCTGCGATTTCAACACAATCTGGGAAAGGAAAAAATGCATCTGATGACATAACCGAGCCATTCAAATCAAAACCAAACGATTTTGCTTTATGAATTGCTTGAGTTAATGCATCAACACGTGAAGTTTGACCTGTACCACATGCCAATAATTGATTACTTTTCGCTAAAACAATTGTGTTTGATTTCACATGTTTCACAATTTTATTCGCAAACAATAAATCTTTCACTTCTTGTTCAGAAGGTGTTAATTTAGTTCTTGTTTCTAATTGTACAGCTGTTTCAGTTACTAAATCTTTATCTTGTTCCAATACACCATTCAAAATAGTTCTGAATTGACGTTTTGGTAATGCAATATCTTTTTGTACTAAAATGATACGATTCTTTTTACTTTTCAATAATTCTAAAGCTTCTGCATTATAAGAAGGCGCGATAACAACCTCACAAAATAATTCGTTAATCTCAACAGCCGTGTCTAAATCAATTTCTTTGTTAGCAATTAAAATTCCTCCAAATGCACTTACAGGGTCACCTGCTAATGTATCAATATATGCTTGTTTTAAAGTTGGACGAATAGCCAAACCACAAGGATTATTGTGTTTTAAAATTGCAAAAGTTGGATCTTCATTTTTGAATTCGTTCATTAAATTCACAGCCGCGTCAACATCTAACAAGTTGTTGTAAGACAATTCTTTGCCGTGTAATTTATCAAAAATAGCATCTAAATCTCCATGGAAAATTCCTTTTTGGTGAGGATTTTCTCCATAACGTAATACTTGTGCTTGTTGAATACTTTGTTTAAAGGCTTCTGTTTCTCCTTGATTAAAATAATTAAAGATATGCGTATCATAATGAGAAGATACATTGAATGCATCTCTTGCAAAAGCATAACGTTCTTCTAAAGAAGTTGAACCTGCCCCATTTGTCAAAATTTCTTCAAATCTTGCATATTGTGCTTGACTTGGGATAATCACAACATCTTTATGATTTTTTGCTGCTGCACGAATTAATGAAATACCACCGATATCGATTTTTTCAATAATTGCATCATGCGCTGCACCTGAAGCAACAGTTGCTTCAAAAGGATATAAATCAACGATTACTAAATCTAAATTTGGGATTTCGAACTCAGCGATTTGTGCTTGATCTTCTTGTAAATCTCTTCTGTTTAAGATACCACCAAAAATTTTTGGGTGTAATGTTTTTACACGACCTCCTAAAATTGAAGGGTAAGAAGTTAAATCTTCTACTCTTTCAACTGGAATACCCAATTCTTCAATAAATGATTGTGTACCACCTGTTGAATAGATAGTGACATTATATGCATGTAATTTACGAACAATCGGCTCTAAACCCGTTTTGTCGAATACTGAAATTAATGCAGATGTAATTTTTTTTGATGTGCTCATCTTTAATCTTAAAAAGGAAGTGCAAAATTAGTCTAAATTTCTCAGAAATCAGTCATAAAAATCAAAAAAAAAGGCCAACTTTCAGTTGGCCTTTTTCCTAATCATTTTAATAATTAAATTTTAGAAATTCTTTGAACTTTTTGCTGTCCATCTGATTTTAAAATTACTTGATAAATACCTCTTCCAAAAGAAGAAATATCAATTTTAATCAAATTACCAGAGTTAGAATTTGAAGAATAAATTAATTTACCAGCCATGTCTAAAATAAGTATTTCTACTTTTTGATTAGCTAGAGCATTTAAATCAATATTTATAACATCAACTGTAGGATTTGGATAGATTTTTACATCCTGATTCAAAGTTGCTTCAGTCAATCCAACAAAATTACATGGATTTGATGAACCGTTCATAACTAAGGTTCCTGTACTATTTGGATCTAAAAATGGCTTTAACTGTTGATTAGATGATGTTCCATTACTTGTCCAATGATAAGAAAATTTTCCGTATTTATCTGGTGAAGATGTTGCTGTACAATAAGAAGAACCTCCCGATAAAGTTCCAATAATTCTTGAGTTTCCACTATTATAAGTAAAAATTGGAGAACCAGAAGAGCCTCCCTCTGTAACACCATGTCCATTTGAAGTAGCAGCCCACACAACTGTCCAATGTGTATTAGGAACATTTGCCCATGAAGATGAAGTTAAATTTGTTGAGAAAGTTGATATTTTTTTAATATCCCCTGATGGATGATGAATACTAACTCCATTATTTACAATTGTATTGTTAGCGTCCCAACCATTCCAATAAGCATTATAACCAATTAATTTATTAATAGTTGTTGCTTCATTAGCCAATGTTCCTAATTGAACCAATATAAAATCTGACTTTGTAATGTTAGAACCATTATTATCATTTGAATCTGATAATCTGACACAACCAGTTACATATTTACTAGCTAAAGTTCCAGCTGTTGAAGGATTTGAGCAATTAGGAGATTCGTAATTAAAATAGAATTTCCAAGTTGCCATTTGTTGAACAGTTGTAGTAGGTGAAGGACCACAATGAAGGGCTGATAAAAAATATGGTTTGCAATTGTTTCCAAGATTATTAATTAATGATCCCGAACACCATCCTGCTCCTGAATTTCCAACAACGTAAATTCTAGCTGCACCTCTTTTCTCATCTTGGTAATTTGCTCCTTCGGAACAATTAACATTCACCTCACATGCTGCGTCAGATTCGTTAATTTTTGAAAGATTTGGATTTCCAGTAGAACGATAATTGTATATTATTCTATCCAACATAAATTCAGATTGCTCAACATTCGCTGGATCTATTAATGTTAAAATTAAATCATCACCGAAACATAATGCAATGTGTTGTTGACCGTATTCTAAAATATCATCTTTTGTTAAAATGTCAGAAACTCTTTCTCCTTTTTTATTTTCAACATAAAATACAGATCCATTTGATAATTTAAAAGAACTAAATAAGAAACTCAACGCTTCTGCTCCTGGATGTTCAATATTTAATTGCCACATTCTATCTCCGTTAGACAATGTGCTCCATTTCCCACTATTAATACTTGTTATGTTTGTATATGAAAACACTCCAATTCTGTAAAACATTCCATTTTTATCATTTTTAGAATCTTCAATTTTAACCTGTGTTAAATCAGGTGATGAAATAAAATGAACTGGTATATCTTTGTCTAACCGACTTGTTATTACAGCTGAAAAACTGATAAATGAAGTCATTAAACAAAGACTTCCTATAAGTAGAAATTTTTTCATAGAGATAAATTATAGCGTTTACATTTTAACTAAGTAAGTTAAAAGTAATATATTTTCTTGAAACTAATAATACTTTGCTTTAATATTTATTGTCAATTTACATTTGTTCTTATTATTTAAAATTAAACGGTTAAACAAAATCTTTTTGGGATTTTTAGATTAATAATATGTTTTCAAAATTTTGTATTAATGAATAAAGTTTATCTTTGCGTTCATTATCCAAATGGACATAAACTTTAACAATAATGGACAAAAATATTGAATTATTAAACCGTCGTGAAGCTTCAAAAGTAGGCGGTGGAAAAGCTCGTATTGATAAACAACATTCTCAAGGTAAATTAAACGCCCGCGAAAGAATTACACTTTTACTTGATGAAGGTTCTTTTCAAGAAATAGGAATGTTTGTTGAACATCGTTCAACTTATTTTGGTCTAGAAAAACAAAAATATCCTGGAGATGGTGTTGTTACAGGTTATGGGACAATTCATGGAAGAATGGTCTATGTTTTCTCTCAAGATTTTACAGTATTAGGTGGATCATTATCAGAAACACATGCTGAAAAAATCTGTAGAGTGATGGATTTAGCAATGAAAAATGGAGCTCCAGTAATTGGCTTAAATGATTCAGGTGGAGCGCGAATTCAAGAAGGAGTTGTGTCTTTAGCAGGTTATGCAGATATTTTTTACAGAAATACTAGAGCTTCTGGTGTTATACCTCAAATAAGTGTGATCATGGGCCCTTGTGCAGGTGGTGCAGTATATTCTCCTGCATTAACAGACTTCATTTTCATGGTTGAAGAGACATCTTACATGTTTGTTACTGGACCAAACGTAGTAAAAACCGTGACACATGAAGAAGTTACTTCAGAAGATTTAGGTGGTGCAAAAACACATGCTGAAAAATCAGGTGTGAATCACTTTACGGCTTCAAACGATGTAGAATGTTTGAAAAAAGTTCGTGACTTCATGACTTATATTCCTCAAAATGCAAATCAATTAGCTCCAAGACCTTCTGTTTTTGAATTTAATACTTCAAAAAACAATACTATTACTTCTATACTTCCTGCAAACTCAACTTTACCTTATGACATTCGCAAAGTGATTGATTGTATCATTGATGATAATAGTTTCCGTGAAGTTCAAGAAGATTATGCTAAAAATATTGTTGTAGGTTTTGGTCGTTTAGAAGGTAAAACAATAGGGATAGTTGCGAATCAACCAGCTGCTATGGCTGGGGTGTTAGATATTGACGCTTCAAGAAAATCTGCACGTTTTGTAAGGTTCTGTGATTCGTTTAATATTCCTTTATTAGTTTTAGAAGATGTGCCTGGTTTCTTACCTGGAACAGATCAAGAATGGAGAGGAATCATTACGCATGGTGCAAAATTATTATATGCTTTTTCAGAAGCAACAGTTCCAAGAATTACAGTAATTACCCGTAAAGCATATGGTGGTGCTTATGATGTGATGAATTCAAAAAACATTGGTGCAGATTTAGTGTTCGCTTGGCCAACAGCTGAAATTGCTGTAATGGGAGCAAAAGGAGCTGCTGAAATTATCTTCAAAAAAGAAATTTCTGAGGCAAACGATCCTCAAGAAAAATGGTTAGAAAAAGAAGCAGAATATGCTGATAAATTTGCTAATCCATATAGAGCTGCAGAAAGAGGGTTTGTAGATGATGTAATTCTTCCAGAAGAAACAAGAACTAAATTAATCAATGCGTTCAAAATGTTGGAAAATAAAGCTGAAGTATTACCGATGAAAAAACATGGTAATATTCCTTTGTAAAATATAATTTCAGTTTTTAATAGGTGTTCTACATGGACACCTTTTTTATTTTAAATTATTACGTTTGAATATCTACTTTCATTAAGTTTAAATTCTAACTGAATGATTACATTTGTAAAATCAAATAAGAAAAAATGTATAGA
>CALPRR020000177.1 GCA_943326025.2 Candidatus Kuenenia stuttgartensis
AGTCTGTTGTAATGAAAAACCTAATGCAACTATAAATAATCCAAATAACATTCCTGCAAAAACATTCGCTTGAACAGAAATAATCATAGCTACTGCTCCCAAAGAAGAAAACAATAAACCATATACTATACTTTTTTTGTAGCCCCAATGCCCAACTAAATCTTTGCCCTTCTGAGAACCAAAAATGAATAAAAATAATGCTCCTAAATAATAAGCAGAATAAAAAGCAAAATCAATTAACTGACTTTGAAATTGATCTAAATGAAAATAATGTTTACAAAAAGGTATAAAAACACTATTTCCCGCAGCTATAAATCCCCAAAAAAAGTAAACAGTCGTTATAGTAATTAAAGCTCCGTAATTTGTCGTTTTCGTCTTGTTAATTGACATAATTTTATTTTTAAAGTTATCAAAATAAGCAAATTTTTGACGTTTTAGCAACTTATATTTGAATTTAGGTTCAACTTGAACTTGATTATATCTTAATTTTACATAAAAGCTGAACTTAAAAAATTATATTTGCTTTGAAAATTACAATTATGGATTTTAAAAAACTTTCAATATTAATTCCTGCATACAACGAAGGACCTACGATTCATTTGATTTTAAATAGAATCAAAGAAGTTGTTTTAGATAATGAAATTGAAAAAGAAATCATAATTGTAAATGATTGCTCTAAAGACGATACCGTTCAAAAGGTTGAAAAATACATTTCTGAAAATAAAGAGTTAAATATTCAACTGTTTTCCCAACCTGTAAATATGGGTAAAGGTGCTGCGATAAACAGAGCTATTCAAGAAGCAACTGGAGAATATATCATTATTCAAGATGCAGATTTAGAATATGATCCTGAAGAATACAACATTTTATTAAAAGCTGTTTTCAAAGATAATGCAGACGTTGTTTATGGGTCACGTTTTATGGGACATCAACCACATCGTATTTTATTTTACTGGCATTCAATTGGTAATAAATTCTTAACTCGGCTTTCAAACATGATGACGAACCTAAATTTAACAGACATGGAAACATGTTATAAATTGATTCGAACTTCAATTGCAAAAAACATTGTTATTACAGAGAATCGATTTGGAATAGAACCTGAAATAACTGCAAAAATATCTCGTATTCCAAAAGTTAAAATATACGAAGTTGGTATCTCTTACTATGGTAGAACCTACGATGAAGGTAAAAAAATTGGTTGGAGAGATGGTTTTAGAGCAATTTACTGTATAATAAAATATCGTTTTGTAAAATAAAATGGTTTTTTCAAGTACGATATTCTTAATTTATTTTTTGCCAATAGTACTTTTAATCAATGTCATTTTACCTAAATATTTAAAAAACTATTGGCTCTTAGTTGCCAGTTTGATTTTCTATTCTTGGGGAGAACCATCCTTTTTCTTTTTTTTAATTACTTGCTCTGTAATCAATTTTTTTGCGGTACTAAAGATGAATCAGTTAGCTGATTTAAAACGTAAAGTTCTATTCAGTTCTTTAATTATCTTCAATCTCGCATTCTTAGTTTATTTTAAATATTCCAATTTTTTCATAGAAAGTATCAATGAAGGTTTAACATTTTTGGGAAATGATTTAATAAAATGGAATCGCGTAATTCTTCCAATCGGAATATCCTTTTTCACCTTCCAATCACTTACTTACATTATTGATGTTTATCGAAAAGATACTCAGCCTCAAGTATATGTTCACAATTACATACTCTATAGTTTTTTATTTCCTCACTTAATTGCCGGACCAATTGTTAAGTACAATTTCGTTTCAGATCAAATTAATAACCGTGAGGAAACAGCACTCAAATTCATAGCTGGATTTGTTCGATTCTCAATTGGACTTGGAAAAAAAGTATTGATTGCAAACGTAATCGGAGAATATTCTCGTCAATTATTGTATGAATCTAATTCTGTCGAATTAACATCAGGAACTGTTTGGTTAGGAATGTTAGCCTACACCTTTCAAATTTATTTTGACTTTTCGGGTTATTCTGATATGGCAATTGGACTTGGGAAAATGCTTGGATTTCATTTTCCTGAAAATTTCGATCGCCCTTACATTTCTTCTTCTATTTCAGAATTCTGGCGTAAATGGCATATCACGCTTGGAGATTTTATGAAAAACTACCTCTACATACCGTTAGGTGGAAATAAAGTTTCTAATTGGAAAATCTATAGAAATTTGTTAATCGTGTTTTTCTTAAGTGGCTTATGGCATGGGGACAATTGGACTTTCATAGCTTGGGGATTATTCCATGGTTTTTGGTTAATTATCGATCGCCTTTTCCTTCTAAAAATCTTGAACAAAATTAAGTTTCTGGCGATACCTTTCACTTTTTTAGTCGTTCTAAATGGCTGGGTATTATTCCAAGCACCTTCAATTGAAAGTGCCATGGAGCAATATAAAATCATGTGGCAGTTTAATCACTTTTCTCTTCAATCAATTCAAAATCAATCGTATTTTAATTTCCATATTCTAATTGCAGTTACTATTTGCTTATTAGGATTAGTTCCGATTATTCGTCGTTTTTCAAATACATTTATTTCTGAACAGAAAAAACCTATCTATCTTATTTCAAAAGTATTAATTGCTGGAATTATTTTCATTCTTTCAATGGCTGAAGTGATTGCTGGTAATTTTAATCCTTTCATTTATTTTAAATTTTAATGAACGGAGAAGATCAACATATCAAATTTGCGAAGGCCTTTAAAGTGATTATTTTAATTGTCTTATGTATTCCGTTGTGTTTTCAATTGTTGAATAAGTCTTTTTTTACACCGTTAAATGGCGTTCAGACCTCAAAAACTAATCAATTAAACGATTCATTTCATGGTCAATTTAGTTTCATAGACAGAACGTTACAACAATACCTAGAAGCTAAAATCGAAGAAAATTTAATTGTAAAAAGTCCGCTGGTTCGTTTGAGAAATCAATATGAATATTCATTTTTCCAAAAGTTAAACGCACAACAAATTTATCAATATGGTGATCAATTGTTTCGTTTTTATGATCCGACTTATAATGAAGCAAGTTTATTTCTAGGAAAAGAAAAAATTGAAGCTAAAATCAAGAAACTAATAGAAATTCAAGCTTATTTAGGAAAAGGGCATCCGATTATTACATTGATCGCTCCATCTAAGACTTATTTTTACTCGGAATATTTACCCGAAATTCATAAATTTCAAACGGAATTCTCCAACTATAAAGCAATCAAAAAAGAATTGATAAAGAACCATTTGTCAGTTATCGATTTCAATCAGTGGTTCTTACATTTAAAAGAAAAGACACAAGCACCGTTATTTGGTAAAAGTGGAATTCATTGGACTTCCTATGGTGCATCGTTGGCAATGGATTCATTGGTATCATATTTAGAAAGTAAAAAGAAAAGTCAATTTCAACACTCAAGTTGGAATTTAAATTCAGCTTATGAATTTCTATACAATGACCAAGATTTAGGTCAATTATTGAATGTATTTTATCCACCGAATGATTTAACTCTTCGTAATCCAATTTTCATTCAACCAAAACAACCTAAAAGGAAAATAAAAGCTTTAATTATTTCAGATAGCTATTTCGATGTCATTTCAATTACAAAACTTAGAAGCCAAATTTTCACTTCAGATACTGATTATTTATACTATTTCAATAAGAGAAAAGATCCAACCAATAACAATCAAAGCATTGATAAAAATGAATTACTTTCTAAAATGAAACAATGTGATTGTATCATTCTTATGAACGATATAGTAAACATGGAAGATTTCGGTTGGGGCTTTATTGAAACGGCTTTTGATCAAATAAAAAGGGTAACCACAAAAGACATAAGAGGGTATAAAAGAAAATAGAAAGACCGAAATCCATTTTTGTCACAACAATATTTATATGTTAAAGGGATTAAAACAGAAATGGCTCATCAAACAAGTCCTATTTTTATGTCCTTAAATGCCTTATTTGGTTTCAAAAAAAAAGCCATCCGTAAGGACAGCTTCTCTTTAATATATTTATTTGCTGATGATTACAAAATCAACATTGCATCTCCATAAGAATAAAATCTATATTTTTCTTGAACAGCTTGTTTGTATGCTTCAACCATTAAATCATGACCACAGAAAGATGAAATCATCATTAATAAAGTTGATAATGGTGTATGAAAATTTGTCACCATACAGTCAGCAATACTGAAATCGTAAGGAGGGAAAATAAATTTATTTGTCCAGCCATCATAAGGATTCAACATTCCATCAGTAGAAACAGAAGTTTCAATTGCTCTCATTGCTGTAGTTCCGATAGCACAAACCTTTTTCTTCTCTCTTTTCGCTTTGTTTACGATATCAGCACATTCTCTTGTGATTCTCATTTGCTCAGAATCCATTTTGTGTTTTGTTAAGTCTTCTACCTCAACAGAACGGAATGTACCTAAACCAATGTGTAATGTCACTTCAGCAAAATTAACACCTTTCAATTCTAATCTTTTCAAAAGTTGTCTAGAGAAATGTAAACCAGCAGTTGGTGCAGCTACAGCTCCTTCTTCTTTCGCGAAAATTGTTTGGTATCTTTCTTCGTCTGTATCTTCAACTTTACGTTTGATATACTTCGGAATTGGAGTTTCTCCTAATTCAGTAATTTTAGCTTTAAATTCTTCGTAAGGACCATCAAATAAGAAACGTAATGTTCGTCCTCTTGAAGTTGTATTATCAATTACCTCAGCAACTAATGAATCATCATCACCGAAGTATAATTTATTTCCAATACGAATTTTACGAGCCGGATCTACTAAAACATCCCATAATAAACTTTCTCTGTTTAACTCACGTAACAAGAAAACTTCGATTTTAGCACCTGTTTTTTCTTTGTTACCGTACATTCTTGCAGGAAACACTTTCGTATTATTACGAATCATCACATCTCCTTCATTGAAGTAGTTGATAATGTCTTTGAATAATCTGTGTTCGATTTTACCTGTATCTCTATGGATGACCATTAAACGAGACTCATCTCTGTTATCTGTAGGGTATTCAGCAATTAACTCTTCTGGTAAGTCAAAACTAAACTCTGAAAGTTTCATTTTTGTCATAACACAACTATATAAAGTGTAAAATTTTAATAAAAAGTCTGCAAAGGTATAAAAAATTA
>CALPRR020000178.1 GCA_943326025.2 Candidatus Kuenenia stuttgartensis
AATGGAACAATTGTTTGGACTGAGAATGGAGCAGGATCTATTACATCAGGTTCAACAACTTTAACTCCAGTTTATGCAGCAGCAGCAGGAGATGCCGGTAATACAGTTACTTTAACAATGACAGTTACAAGTAATAATGTTTGTGGTTCTCAAGTTTCTTCGGCATCTTATTTAGTAAATGTTAATCCACTTCCTACTTATACTATTACAAGTACTAATCCAACAGTATGTAGTGGAAATGATGGTGCAATTGTTATTCAAGGATTAAATAATACTGATACTTATTATGTAGAATATTTTGATGATGGAATTTTAACTTTAATGTCTTCAAATGCAACACCTAATACTTCAGGAAATATAGTTATATCAAATTTAAATGAGGGAGTATATAACCAATTTAATGTTGTATTAAATGGATGTTCTACAATACAAGGAACACAAACGTTAATTAGTCCTTCTGCACCAGTTTTAGATGCAATTTCTAACGTTGAAGTGTGTGATAAATATCAGTTGCCTGTAATTACTGGACAAAATTTAATTTCTCCAGCATATTACACAGGACCAAATAAAACTGGAACAATGTATTCTCCAACTGATGAGATTTCTAGCAGTGTAACATTGTATGTTTATGATAATAATAATACTTGTTCAGATGAAATAATGTTTAATGTTACTATTAATCCATTACCAACTGCTACAATTTCAGCTAGTCAATTAGTCGTTTGTAAAAATAGTACACAACCTCAAGTTACTTTAACAGGTGCAACAGGAACGGCGCCATATACATTTACTTATAATGTGAATGGAGGAGCAACTCAAACAGTTACATCAAGCTCAGGTAATTCTGTAGTTTTGAATGTTCCAACAACAATTGTAGGTTCATTTACTTATAATCTGATTGATGTGACAGATGCAAGTTCAACTTCGTGTTCAAATACTCAAACAGGTTCTGTTTCAATAACAGTAAATGCTTTACCAACAGCATCAATTTCAGGCTCAACCTCTATTTGTGCTGGTCAAACAACTCCTATTGTTTTTAATGGAACTCCAAATTCAATTGTTAGTTATTCATTTAATAATGGAATAACTCAAACAATAGCTTTGAATTCTTCAGGAAATGCAAACTTAACTTCATCAGCATTATCAAATGATGGAACATATACATTATTAAGTGTTGCTACTACAGCAACTCCATCATGTTCTCAAACACAAAGTGGAGCTGCAAATATTGTAGTAGTTTCTTATCCGGTGAACCCAACTGTGAGTCCAGATGTAACTTATTGCATTGGTGAGCCGATAGCAGACATGACGGCTTCTTCAAATTCAGGAGGAGCACTTATTTGGTATGCTGACGCAGATTTAACTGACTCATTAGGGGTAGGTACTAATTTTAAACCTGAAGCTAAAACAGCAATTTTTTATATAACTGAGATGACTCCTTACCCATTCTGTGAAAGTTCACCAAGCGCAATTTCAATTCTTATTCAGGATTGTGAGATTGTATTTCCAACTGCTTTTACACCAGATGGAGATTTGGTTAATGACACATGGGTAATTGAAAATTTAGATGCAATATATCCTAAGAGTATTGTACGAATTTACAATAGATGGGGTAATATCGTATTTGAATCAAAAGAAGGTATTTACGAACAAGATCCTTGGAATGGTAAATTCAATACAGAAGATTTACCTGTAGCAAGTTATTATTTTTCAATTGAATACAACGATGGAAAGCATGATCCGAAAAAAGGAACAGTTACTATCATTCGTAAATAATATTTTAGAAGAAAGAAATGAAAACAGTAATTTTTAAGTTGAGTTTATTGACACTTGCATTTTCAAGTTTTGGTCAACAAATCCCTCAATATAGTCAGTATCTGAGAAATCAATTTATGGCTAATCCAGCAGCAGCTGGGACATATGATTTTACAGACATTACACTATCAGGAAGATCACAATGGACAGGTTTTGATAATGCACCTATGACATCGTATTTATCGATTGCTGCTCCTATTGGCAGAAGAGAGAAGGTACGTTATGATCCAGGAATTAGAACAGGAAGTGGAATCGTAAAAAATCCAGAAGTTGGAACAGGTAAAATCAAGCATGCAATAGGCGGGCAAGTTTTAGCAGATCAATATGGCGCTTTTCAAAAAATGCAATTCGCAGGAACTTATGCTATTCATTTACCACTTTCGAAAAAAGTGAATATGTCTTTTGGAGCAAAAGTTGGTTTGTCAAATAATTCCTTCATTCAAAGTAGAGCAGTAGTAAACGATCCAACGAATGATAAGACATATGTTGATTTTACAAGTAATAATTCTCGCAAGAATATTTTAGATTTAGGAGCGGGATTATATGTATATTCCAATCGTTTTTTCATTGGAGTTGCAGCAGATCAACTGACGAAAAGTATGGTAAATTTCGGTTCAGCTTCAGCTAACTTTGATCCTCAAATGTATTTTAATGCAACAGGAGGTATCAAATTAAATGTAAATGATAAAATTACGATAACACCAGCCTTCATCCTAAAATATATGACTCCAGCACCTATTTCAATTGAAGGAACACTTCAAGTTGAATACAAGGAATGGTTATGGGCGGGATTTTCTTATAGAAATACAGATGCAATTGTTGGAATGGTTGGTTTGAACATAAATAAAAAATTGAAATTTGGTTATTCTTATGATTATTCAATTTCAAGATTTAATCAGTATTCAACTGGGGGGCATGAATTAGTTCTTGGCATCATGTTAGGAAGATAATAATAAGAAAAGATTTTGTGAAAGACCGAGCTTAATGTTCGGTCTTTTTTGTTTTATAATTTCTCACATTCGGTTTTTTAAAAATCTTCTATTAACTTTACTTTTAAAACTGTTTAATTACATATTATGAATAAGAAATATTTAGGTTTATTGTTTGTTGGTTTTTTAAGCTTTTCATATGCTCAAGAAACAACAACAAATGCAGAAAATAGTGAATATAAATTCACAAAAATTGCTCATTTAGACGCTACTCCTGTTTTAAGTCAAGGATTTACAGGAACTTGTTGGAGTTTTTCAACTTTATCTTTTATTGAATCAGAATTGATCCGTAAAGGGAATAAGAATCCAGAGAATTTGTCTCAAATGTTTGTTGCTAGAAAAGCATACGAAGGTAAATTGGAAAAATATATCCGTATGGATGGTAAAACTAATTTTTCTGAAGGTGGTGCTTTACATGATATTCCTTGGGTAATTAAAAATTATGGAATTGTTCCTGCATCAGTTTATAATGGATTGAGTTATGGAAAGGATGAACATAATCACTCTGAATTTTTTAGCGTACTAAATGGAGCTGTTCAAGGTTTACAGAAGTTTATGCAAAATGAAATGCGTGAAGATGGTTTAACAAATGCATGGAAAGAAGCATTAAATGGAATATTAGATGCTTATTTAGGTGAAGATATTAAGGAATTTGAATTCAAAGGGAAGAAATACACTCCTAAAAGTTATGCTAATTCTTTAGGTTTAAACATGGATGATTATGTTTCAATCACTTCATTTACGAATACAGAAATGTATAAAAAGTGTTTTATTGAAGTTCAAGATAATTGGGCGTGGGGAGAAAGTTACAATGTTCAATTAAATGAATTAGTAGAGATTACTGAAAATGCTTTAAAATCAGGTTATACTGTTGCTTGGGCAGCTGATGTTTCTGAAAAAGGATTTAGTTTCCACGACGGTATTGCTATTGTACCAGAAGACCCTTCTACAATTCAAGTTAGAGGTAAAAACAATAAAAATTTCTCAGATGCTGGTGCAGAAAAAGAATCAAATGCTTTCTTGACACCTGTAAAAGAACTAGAAATCACTCCAGAATTGCGTCAAAAGGGTTATGACAACAAAACTACCACTGATGATCATGGAATGCATATAGTAGGTCTTTATAAGGCTCAAAACGGAACGAAATTCTTTTTAGTAAAGAATTCATGGGGAACATCTAATTATCCTAAAGGATATTTTTATGTATCTGAAAATTATTTCAAATATAAAACAATGAATATTTATTTACATAAAGATGGAATTCAATCAGCTTTACGCAAAAAAATAAGTTTGTAATAATATTAATTGAAAATTCGAAATCCATCTTTGATTTATTTAAAGATGGATTTTTTTTGCCTTAAATTAAAGATTGTTTAGTCGAACGAAAAAAGTAATTGATTTTTTTTGGAGCATACTAAAATATATCGTAATTTACAGTAAATAAATTATTTGAGATGGATAGATTGACACCAGCGGAGGAGCAAGTAATGTTACGTTTATGGAAACTTGAAAAAGGTTCAGTAAAAGATATTGTTGAATTATATAATAATCCAACTCCAGCATATAATACTACATCTACAATTGTGCGAATTTTAGAACGTAAAAAGTTTATTAAACACAAACCTGTAGGAAGAGGATATATATATATGCCTAAAGTTTCAAGAGAAAGTTATAGACAATATTTAACTGAATATTTATTAAAGAATTACTTTGATGAAGATAAAACAGAATTAATCAATTTGATTAATGGTTAGTCTTTCAGATGCTCATTCTATGAGTTAATTGAACTTTAAAGGTGTTTGTGATTTTCATAAACACCTTTTTTATTGCGTTTTGATAATTTTATAAAGTGTTTTATTTGAATCAATCGTTATTTGTAAAAAATAAACTCCATTTATTAAATCAGATAAATCAATTTCAGAAGAGTTGACATTTAATTCACTATTCTTGATTTCTTTCCCCTCAATATCACTCAATTTTAAACTTTCTATTTTAGAAGAAGTCTCAATGTAAATTTTGTCGTTTGTTGGATTAGGATAAATTGAAACAGAAGGTAAATGGTCATTTTTAGTTAACGATTTACTGAAATTAAAGTGAATTATTTCTTCTTTTTCAATCACTTCTTTTGTTTGATTACAATCTGTTTCTTCTAGTTTACAAATAGGTAAAGTCAAACTATGAGCATCCAACCAGTCAAATTTTGCAGGTAAACATTGAAGTTTGTTGTCAGATATGTCACCAAATTCTAC
>CALPRR020000179.1 GCA_943326025.2 Candidatus Kuenenia stuttgartensis
AATTGCACGCCTGGCATCGGTAATGTAGCATACGTTGGTTTTGAAGGTGTCACATTGGCCATATTTGAAATCATTGCAGCTCCTGTTTCTGTTTGCCACCAAGTATCAACGATTGGACATTTTTCCTTTCCTATATTTTTGTTGTACCATTGCCAAGCTTCTTCATTAATTGGCTCTCCAACAGTCCCTAGAACTTCTAACGAACTTAAATTTTTGCCTTTCAGTATATCTGTTCCGAATGCCATTAAACTTCTAATAGCAGTTGGAGCAGTATATAAAATATTCACTTTAAATTTATCGACAATATCCCAAAATCTTCCTGCGTCAGGATATGTTGGGACACCTTCAAACATCAATGAAGTAGCTCCAGCACTTAATGGACCGTAAATTATATACGAATGTCCAGTAATCCATCCGATATCTGCGGTACAGAAATGAACTTGGCCTGGTCGATATTGAAAAACATTTACAAAGGTATAATTGGCCCAAATCATGTAACCAGCAGTTGAATGAACAACGCCTTTCGGTTTACCCGTTGAACCAGAAGTATATAAAATAAAAAGAGGGTCTTCAGAATCCATTGATTCCGCTGGACAAAAAGGATTTCCTTGTGCTTCCACTTTTTCAACCTCATCTTCCCACCAAATATCACGGTCTTTGATCATGCTGATCGGAACACGGGTTCTAGTATATACTATCACTTTTTTGACTGTATCATTTCCAATTAAAGCATCATCCACAACACTTTTCAGTGGTATGTCTTTTGCTCCCCTAAAAGCACCATCAGCAGTAATAATAAATTCAGCTTTTGCATCATCCAAACGATCAGCGATAGCTTGAGCTGAAAAACCTCCAAATATGATCGAATGAATTGCTCCTATTCGAGCACAAGCCAAAGTAGCGATTGCCAATTCAGGTATCATGCCCATGTAAATGCAAACACGATCTCCTTTTTGAACTCCGTTGTTTTTTAATACATTGGCAAATTGCATAACTTTGAAATGCAATTCTTTATATGTTAACGTTCTACTTTCTTCTGATGGATTATTTGCCTCCCAGATAATTGCAGTATTATCTCCAGATAATACTAAATGTCGATCTAAACAATTTTCGGTAATGTTGAGTTTTCCACCTTTGAACCATTCAATTTTAGGTTCAGTGAAATTCCATTCTAATACTTTATCCCATTTCTTTTTCCACGCAAAATTATCAGCTATTTCACCCCAAAAAATTTCTGGTTGATCAACGCTTTTTTTATAAGATGCTTTGTAATCTTCTAAAGATTTAATTTGATATGGAAAACTCATAAAATGACATTTAGTTTATTATTACTAAAGTACATTTTATAGTTTAAGTTTTAAAGAAATTAACTAAAATATAATAGCATTATTCTACCAAAAATGGAACTAAATCTTTAATCTTGAAAGAAGCTGATGCTGCATTAACAGCAAAACAAGTACTATTCAATCCATAAATAACTTCAAAAGAAATTTCAGAGTTATCGCTAATCATAAAACGCATGTCTTTTAACTTGAAACCTGGATAAATAAAATGTCTTGGAAAACAATTTCTATTTGACTCGAATAAGTAAGCAAAATCTTCTTTTAATCTTTCATTAATTTTAATTTCCAATTGATTTAAAGAATCTGCTTTGAATAATTCAACCATATCTATTGGAACTAAAGAATCATTTTCTGTTTTAAATATTTCAGTCTTCCATGAATATCTACTTTTATTATCTGCAGTCCCTGTTTCAATAATTGTATACTTTCTCCATGAACAAGTATTAATCAATAAAGGTTCTTCACCGGTATTTCTTGGCATTAATTCTTCTTTACAAACTACATTAAAAAAGTTTAAATAATTAATAGAATCTTGTAGCTTTTTTAAATTTATTTGCAATTCATCCAGTGAGCATTCAGATTTTGACTGTAAATTCAAAATTTCAGCATTCATTGACTTTAAATCTGAATTTTGTTTTATAATTACTTCATTAGCTAAACTTAAATTTCCAGACAAAGTAGCATTTACATTTTTTACGCTATCTAATTGATGAGTTAGCCTTTCGATTTGTTTTTTCTTTGTATTAGGAAACAATTCATCATATTTCTCTTTGAGAATATTTTGAGAGTATATCAAATTAATACAAAAACAAAAAAATAAAATTAAACCTGCTTTCATTAGAGAATATTAAAAATAAACGAACTTTTATCAAAGATAGAATAGGAATTAATAAATCTAAGCTATTTTTTGAAAAAATATTTAATTATTTTAAATTCTAAATTGTTTCGAATAAAGTAAAACCTACATTTCAATTGAACTCAACCTTAATTTATCTTTAGATTAAAATAAAACACCTACTTTTGCTATTGTATTTTTTAAATTATTGATGAACTCTATCGCAAGTAATTTTCTTGAAAATTGCATTTTGTATCCCAATAAAAATGCTTTGTTTATTGATAATAAATTCTTCACGTATAGTGAAATTAGAAAGTTAACTTTTGACATCTATCTAACTATTAAAAAGCAAGAAGAAATTCACGAAAAAATTGGCATCTATTCGAACGACGATGTTTTATCCTACTGTTCGATATTGGCAATTTCGCTCTATGGTGCTGCATTTGTTCCATTAAATCAAAAATTTCCCTTCGAAAAAAATAAAACAATCATTCAGAATGCTGATTTAAAACTTATTTTGTTTTCAGAAAATATAAATTTAGACCATTCTTATTCTGAATTTAATTTTTTAAAAGTTGAGCTTCCAATTAATGAAATTGAAAATAAAGAACTCAAATTTGAACAAATAATTCAACAACCAATTTCATATATAATTTATACCTCTGGATCAACTGGTAATCCAAAAGGTGTAGCTATTTCAAATGAAAATATACAAAGCTTTTTTGATTTTTTTAAAACTGAAAAGGAACTATTTGATTTCAATGAAAATGATCGTTTCATTCAGGTTTTCGAGTTAACATTTGATGTGTCAATTTTATCTTTTTTTATGCCATTGAATTACGGCGCTTGTTGCTATATATTACCTCAAAAAGGTGTAAAATTCATTGAAATTGTAAAAATGATGAAAGAACAAGAAATCACTGTTGCCCCTTTAGTTCCTACAATACTGCAATACTTAGAAAAATACATCGACCAAATTGATTTTCCTAAATTACGATATAGCATTTTTTGTGGTGATAAATTGATGAATAGAATTGCTGAAAAATGGCATTCTAAAACAAAAAATGCTCAACTTTATAATTGTTATGGACCAACTGAAACAACAATTATTTGCACCTATTACTTATGGAAACCAACGATAAATCATCTTGATTTATATCATGATGTTGTTTCTTTTGGTAAAAATTTTAGTGACGTAAAATCTTTAATAGTTGATGATAACAATCGAATTGTTAATGATGAAGGAGAATTGAGTTTCCACGGTAAACAGATTATCACCAATTATTTGAACAATACATATTCAGAAAAATTCTTCAAACATGAAGGCTTAATCTACTATAAAACAGGAGATAAAGTAAGATTAAATGAACTTGGAAATTATTTATTTCTAGGTAGAACTGACAATCAACTTAAAATCAATGGATATCGAGTAGAACTTATTGAAATAGAAGAAACGATAAGCACTCTGATAAATTCAAAATTTACTTTAGTTCCATTAAAGAAAGAAAACGAATTGACACAATTACTGTTATTTATCGAAGGGAATAACGAAAATTCAACAGAATTTAAGCAGAGTTTAAAAGAAAAACTGCCTGCTTATATGATACCAAATGAAATAATTTATATTGAAAATTTACCTTTAAATCTAAATAACAAATATGATTTTGATAAATTAAAATCATACTATTTCAAAGAATTTCAAGCAAAAAATTAATATCTCAATTTTTTATCTCAATTTTACATAAACAAGATTGACATGAGTGAGAATATCCTTGAAGAATTACAAACTGTTTTCAAGCAATTTTTTAAAAATGATTTGATCATTCTAAAAAATGAAACAGTAGCAGATGACATTGAATATTGGGATTCTTTAACACATATTGAGCTGATTAATACAATTGAAAAACAGTTTAATATTACATTTACTTTTAATGAAGTATTATCGTTTGAAACTGTTGGTGAAATGATAATTTGTATTCAAAATCATTTACAAGGATAAAATGCCTTTCAATACAATAGAATATATTGCTTTTCTTCTACTAATAGTAGGGACAAGTTTTTTATTGAAGAAAAATCAAATCAACTATTTATTAATCCTTTCAAGTAGCTTATTTATTGGTCTTTACAATATCGAAGCCTTACTTTTTTTATTTCTTTCAGTTTGCGTAACATATTTACTAAATCGTAAAATTGAAAATTGCAATAAGGATAAGCTTAAAAAACTCTACTATCGAAGTGGTATATTTATAAATATATTTTTCTTAATCAGCTTAAAATTCATTGAAAAAAAATCATTTGGAACATTTAATACAGAGTCGATACTTGTATTCATTGGTATCTCATTTTACAGTTTGCAAAATATTGCATTCCTTACTGATTCATATTTTAAAAGGCTGAAATTCAAAACAACATTTTTAGAGTTTAGTTTGTATGCTGTATTTTTTCCTAAAATACTTGCTGGTCCAATTGAATTTCCTAAAGAATTTATACCTCAAATTCAAAGTTTGAATGATAGAAAACAGCTTTTAATTGAAGGCTCACAAAGAATTTTATTGGGTTTAGTCAAAAAAATAGTCATTGCTGATCGATTAGCTGAATTAGTCCATTACAATTTTGATTTGGAAACCTCTGGTTTTGGAGTTACGAATTTAGTTGTCGCTGCTATTTTCACTTTTCAACTCTATTTTGATTTTTCAGGTTATACAGATATTGCGATAGGTTCATCAAAAATGTTAGGAATTGATTTAAAAGAAAATTTTCAATTTCCT